>DASUVU010000174.1:0-5261 GCA_036378815.1 Agromyces sp.
GGATCTCGCTCGCGTCGAGCACCCCCATGCGCCCGGCCGTACCGGCACCGAGGTAGACGAGCCGGCCACCCGCGCGGAGCCGCGGCACGATCGCGTCGATCGCCGCCGCGATCTGCGGGGCCGCCTCGGCGACCGCGTCCACGGCCTGCGCGCTCTCGCGCTGCATCGCCGCGAGCTGCGCCTCCGTGTCGAGCAGGTCGAAATGTCGGTACGCCTCGTTCACGCCCTCGGTGGCGAGTCCGCCGAGCACGTCGCGGAGCGACTCGTGCGATGCGGTGTGGTTCATTGCGGTGACCCCCCGGGTCCGATGCCTTCGATGATGACGGATGCCACGCCGACGAGTGGCGGCGGCAGTTGCAGCGGCATCCGACCGCTCGTGAATCGCCCCGCCACACGCGGCTCTCGGGAGCCGCCGGCCGAGAGCCGCGCGGGCACACCGTGCCAGCTGAGGAAGCCGAGGAGCGCGAACATCAGCGACTCCTTGAACAGCGGGTCGATACCGCGACGGGCGCTCGACTCGACGCCGACCCCGCGATCGGCGGCGTGCGCCGTGAGCCGGGCGAGCAGTTCGGCGTTCAGGGCGCCGCCGCCCGAGCAGATCAGCGTGGCGGGGGTGTCGTCGCCCGACGGGAGCGCCTCGACGATCGTGCGTGCGGTGAATTCGGTCAGCGTCGCGACGAGGTCCCCGAACGCGATCGGGTCGGTTCGGGATGCCGCGACCGCGCGATCGACGACGCCCAGGTCGAACGTCTCGCGCCCGGTCGACTTCGGCGGAGATGCAGCGAGGTACGGATGCCGCAGCAGCTCGTCGAGGAGGTCGGCGTCGACGTGACCCGACGCCGCCATGCGACCTCCGTCGTCGAACGCCATGCGGCCGTCGGTGCGGCGCACGACCACCGCGTCGATCAGGCCGTTGCCCGGCCCGCTGTCGAAGGCGAGCACTTCGCCGCCGGGGCGCACGACCTGCACGTTCGCGATGCCGCCGATGTTCACGGTGGCGAGGGCGCGCCCGGCCGCTGCGGCCTCGGCGCCGAGCCAGGCGCGGTCGAACACTGCCATCAGCGGGGCGCCCTCGCCGCCCGCCGCGATGTCGGCCGCCCGGACGTGCGAGAGCACCGGGGCGCCGATGCGCTCCGCGATCCACGCCGGCTCTCCGAGCTGCAGGGTACCGAGGGCTCGGCCCCCCTCGACCCAGTGGAAGAGGGTCTGCCCGTGCGACACGACGAGATCCGGCATGGCCCCGGCGGCATCGAGCGAGCTTGCGGCGACCTCGGCGAACGCCTGGCCGAGGCGGGTGTCGAGTTCGCAGAACGCGCCCGCGGTCAGGGTTTCACCGGCTGAGGCCTCGAGGATTCGCGCCCGCAGCTCAGGAGCCCACGCCACGGTGTCGGTGTCGAGCACGCGCATGGTCAGGTCTGCGGGTTGTGGATGCGGCGGAGCCGCCGTCTCGAAACCCGGTCTCGAGACGCCGCTTCGCGGCTCCTCGACCCGCAGGAGCTCGACGACCGCGACGTCGATGCCGTCGGCCGAGGTGCCCGACTGCAGCGAGCAGACGATCATGCGCTCGCCCTTCCCGGGGCGCCCGCGGTCGCCGCGGCGGGCTCGGCGGCGGGCTCGGGGTCTATCTCGGGCGCGGCCTCGCCGAGCCGGACATCGGCCGCCTCCGCGGCGAGGCGGCTCGCGGCGCGCACGTGCACGACGGGGAGCGCGAGCGGTCCACCGGGCATGCCGACGTTGACGACCACCGCGTCGGGTCGGACGGCGCCGACCTGCTCGACGGCGTGGCGTTGCGCACCGTCGACTCCGACGGCGTCGACCAGGGCGACGACCGGTCGACGGGCGCGGAACGCCAGCGCGTCCGCGATCGCGCGAGTCCGCGCGTCGTCGGTCATCGCGCCGACATCGACGCGCACGACGCGCCCGCCCGCGGCGAGCGTGTCGGCGACGTAGTCGGCGTCGCCGTCGACCGCCATCGTCGAGCGTCCGCGCACGTCGAGCACGACCCGCGGGCCGGGGGCGGCGGCGACCGCACCGTCGATCGTGACGGCGGCACGGGCGACGGATGCCGCATCGAACGGCTCGGGCTCCGAGCCGCCCGCGTCGTCGGGGCGACCGGGAACTCCGCCACGAGCGAGCGACTCGCCGAGTTCCCGCACCCGCGCCGCGGCGCGTTCGAGCACGGCGACGGGCAGCGTTCCGTCGTCGAGGGCGGCGAGGATCGCGCTCTGCACCTCGCGGAAGTCTCGTTCGTCCTGATCGGATGCCGCCGCAGCGCCGTGGTTGCGCGGATTGCCGACGCACAGCAGGTCGGCGCCGGCGAGGAGCGCCTGCACCGCGCCGGGTCCGGCACCCACGGTCTCGCGGATCGCGGCCATGTCGAGCGCATCCGTGACGATGACGCCCTCGAAGCCCATGGACCGCAGGCGTCTCAGGATCGTCGGGTTCAGCGTCGCGGGTGCGTCGCCCCACTCGGGCACCACGAGGTGGGCCGTCATGATCGCCGCCACGCCGGCATCGACGGCCGCCCGGAACGGCGTCAGATGCATCCGCTCGATCTCGTCGGGGTCGATGGTGAGCGTCGGAAGCGCGAGGTGCGAGTCGAGGTGCGTGTCGCCGTGGCCGGGGAAGTGCTTCACGCACGCGGCGGCGCCCGCCGCCTGGATGCCGCGCACGGCCGCCACGACGTGCCGCGACACGAGCTCGGGGGTGTCGCCGAACGCGCGCACGCCGATCACCGGGTTGCGGGGATCGGTGTTCACGTCGGCGACGGGAGCGAGCACCACGTTCGCGCCGACCGCGAGCGAACGCCGTGCGAGTTCGCGACCGACGGCGGTCGTGGCATCCGTGTCGTCGACGAAGCCGAGCTGGGCGGCACCCGGCAGCGTGGAGCCCGTGGACGCCTCGAGTCGCGTGACGTTGCCGCCCTCCTCGTCGATGCCGACGAGGACGTCGTCGCGGAGGTCGCTGAAGGCGTGGGCGCCGGCGGGGAGGTTGTGCGAGAAGAGCACCGCGCCCGCGAGGCCGCCGTCGCCGATCTCGCGGCGCAGCCAGTCGGGCAGCTCGCGTCCGAGGTACCCCGGCCAGAGCACCCCGCCCACGAGTGCGCGGAGCGCGGGGTCGTCGGCGGCCCTCATCCCTTCACCGCACCGGCGACGAGGCCCGCCGAGAGCCGGCGCTGCACGATGACGAAGAAGATCATGACGGGGATCGTGATGATCGTCGAGGCCGCCATGATGTAGCCCCACTCGTTGGTGTGCTCGCCGAAGAACTGCTTGAGCCCGATTGCGACGGTGTAGTTCTCGGATGCCCCGCCGAGCAGCGTCATGGCGAAGATGAACTCGTTCCACGCGGTGATGAACGAGAAGACGGATGTCGCGACGAGGCCCGGCATCACGAGGGGCAGCAGGACCGAGCGGAACATCCGCCCCCAGCTGGCGCCGTCGATGTAGGCGGCCTCCTCGAGCTCGACCGGCACGGCGGCCACGAAGCCGCGGAGCATCCAGATGCCGAACGGGAGCGACAGTGCGACGTAGACCACCATGAGCCCGAGCAGCGTGTTCAGCATGCCGAGGTCGCGCACCTGCACGAAGAGCGGGATGACGAGCGCCTCGAGCGGCACCATCTGCACGATGAGGATCATGAGCAGCACCGATGTGCGGAACGTGAAGCGGAAGCGGGCGACGGCGACCGAGGCGAGGAGCGCGAGGACCGCGCTCGCGAGCACCGTCACCACCGCGACGATGGCGGAGTTGCGGAGGAAGACGTCGAAGCCGCCCTCGGTGAGCACGTAGGTGAAGTTGTCGAACGTGAACTCGCGCGGCACGAGCGTCTGGCCGCCGGCGCCGGCCTTCGCGTCGAAGGCGCTGGAGAGCATCCAGAACGCGGGGAAGAGCGTGAACGCGAGCAGCAGCACGACGAGCACGGCCTTGAGCGCGGCGGAGCGCGCCTTGCGATTCACAGCTCGTCCTCCTTCAGCATGGTGCGCACGTAGATGACGGTGATGATGAGCAGCAGCACCGTGAGCAGCACGGCGATCGCCGAGCCGAAGCCGTAGCGGTTCTGGCCGAACGACTCGACGTACGACCAGACGCCGAGGTTCAGGGCCTCGCGGTTGGAGCCCGAGCCGCCCGGCATCAGGTAGACCTGCGCGAAGACCTTGAAGTCCCAGATGGTCGACAGGATGATCACGACGGTGAAGACCTGCTTGAGGTTCGGCACGATGATGCGCCAGAAGCGACGCCACGCGCCGGCACCGTCCATCTCGGCGGCCTCGAGCATCTCCTTCGGCACGCCGAGCAGGCCCGCCAGGATCGTGATGGCCACGAACGGGAAGCCGTGGTGGATGACGTTCAGCAGCACGATCGCGTAGAACGTGTACCGGTTCGTGAACCAGTTGACGGGCTCGTCCTGCAGGCCGAGCGCCTGGAGGGTCTCGTTGAAGATGCCGCGGTCGGCGTCGAAGATCCACACCCAGACGTAGGTGCCCGTGACCGCGGGCATGGCCCAGGCGATCATGATGGCGCTGCCGACGACCGTGCGCCAGAGAGGCCCGAGCGACGCCATGAGCACGGCGACCGCGGTGCCGAGGGCGACCGTGCCGGCCACGGCGAGGGCGGCGAAGCCGACGGTGTTCGGAAGGACGACGGTCCACAGGGTGGGGTCGGTGAAGACCTCGACGTAGTTGTCGATTCCGATCCAGTTCGGCTCGCCCGACACGATCTCGCGCAGGCCGTAGTCCTGCAGCGAGAACAGGAACACGCGCACGAGCGGCCAGAGCAGCAGCACGGCGAGCACCGCGAGCGCGGGCGCCAACAGCAGCCATGGACGCGACCGGACGAGCGGGTTCCGGCGGTGCACGGGCCCGCCGGCCGCGCGGGGGGACTCAGCCCCCCGCGCGACCTGCGGTGCCTGGATCGTCGAGGTCACGAACTCAGTTGCCGTTCATGATCTCGTCCATCTCCGCTGCGGCATCCGTCATGGCCTGTTCGACCGTCTTCTGCCCGGAGAGGATCGCCTGGATGGCGGTGTTCGTCGTCTTCTTCGCCTGCACGGCGCCGAACTTCGGGGTCACCGGCACGGCGCCGCCGCCGTCGACCATCTGCGTGGCGAACGGGGTCACGAGCGGGTCATCCGACTCCATCGTCTCGGCGAGCAGGGACTGCTGGCCCGGGAAGTACCCGGTCTGCTGGCCCCACTGGTCGGCGAACTCACCGGTCGTCATCAGCTTGATGAACTCCCAGGCGAGCTCCTTGTTCTTCGCT
>DASUVU010000175.1:0-2759 GCA_036378815.1 Agromyces sp.
GGTCGTGTCGTTGGGCGACGAGCCCGTCCGGTGCTCAGGGGGCCGCGCGAGCGGCGGCGGGCTCGGCCGCGCCCTCGCCGGCCTCGTCGCCGGGACGGATGCCGCGGCTTCGTCCAGTCGCTCGGTCTCAGCGGTGGCTCCGATGCGGCGCGTGTCCGCGACAACGGTGGGCGAACCGTCGCCGAACGCCGTTCCTGCGGCGACACCGACGACGCCAGCGGCACCGGCGGCAGCAGCACCGGAGAGCGGCACCGTCCGCAGTTCGGATGTCGCAGGGGCATCCGTGCCCTCGTACATCGCCGACAGCCTCGATGCGACCGATTCCATGGATGGCCGCCGCCTCGGATCGACCGACAGCATGCTCCGCAGCAGCGGCTTCAGCACGCCCGCCCGCTTCGGCGGCGAGTAGTCGCCTCGAGCGACCCTGTGCAGCAGGGCGATCGCGTTGTCGTCAGCCCCGAACGGCGGCGCGCCCTCGAGCATGGCGTACAGCGTCGACCCGAGCGAGAACACGTCGGCCGCGAAACTCGACGGTTGTCCCCGCGCCACCTCGGGCGCCAGGTAGGCGGGAGTGCCGTGCACCATGCCGGTGGCCGTGATCGTCGCGTCGCCGAGCGCGTGCGAGATACCGAAATCGCTGATCATCGCCGACCCGTCGGCCGTGATGAGGATGTTGCCCGGCTTCACGTCGCGGTGCACGATCCGCAGCTTGTGCGCCGCCGCCAGTGCGGAGCTCACCTGCGCGCCGATGCGTGCGGTCTCCCGAGGTGTGAGCGTGCCGTGCTCGCGCAGCAGCACCGACAAGGGGGTCGACTCGATCAGCTGCATCACGATGCACGGCTGGTTCTCGTGTTCCACCACGTCGAATACCGGGACGACATTCGGATGGTGCAGACCCGCGGCGATGCGAGCCTCGCGCATCGCCCGATTCGTCGCGACCTCCCGCTCGTCATCGGTGAGCTCGGGCTGCGTCCGCAGCATCTTGAGCGCCACCCGTCGCTCGAGGAGCTCGTCCCACGCCTGCCACACGACGCCCATGCCGCCCGAGCCCAGCAGGGTGACGAGTCGGTAGCGTTCGGCGACGAGGGTGGATGGTGTGCTCATCTGGTTCCTTCGAGGTCGCTCTCGACGTTAACCCCGTCGGTGCGATCGTCTCAGGGGCTTGCGGCGGTGGCCGGAGGATGCTCCACCGCGTCGCACCGCGTCGCACCGCCTCGGCGAGAGGGCGAGAATGGGGAGATGGCCGCAACGCAGGAGACCCCGGCATACGACGCGGATGTCGCGGTGATCGGCCTGGGCGCGATCGGGTCGAGCGCCGCGTGGCGACTCGCAGCGCGCGGGGTCGACGTGATCGGGCTCGAGCAGTTCGAGCCCGGACACGCGTGGGGCGGCTCCACCGGCAGGACGCGCCTCTTCCGGGTCGCGTGCCTGGAGCATCCGGGGCTCCCGCCCGTCGCGCGACGTGCCCGCGACCTCTGGCGCGAGCTCGAGGCATCCGCTCGTCAGCGCCTCTTCTTCGAGACCGGCGGCCTCATGATCGGGCCGCCCGACTCGCACATCATCGAGGGCACGCTCGGGGCCGCCGAGGCCCACGACCTGCCCGTCGAGCGGCTGGGCGCCGACGAGATCGCACGCCGCTTCCCCGCGCACGCCCGCACGAACCCGGGCGACGTCGGCGTGTGGGATCCCGAGGCCGGCATCCTGCGCCCCGAGGCGGCGATCGTCGCGGCGGTCGACGCGGCGCGGGCCGCTGGCGCCCACATCATAACGGGCACGCGCGTGATCGCGATCGAGCCCGACGCCGACGGTGCGACGGTGCGAACGGATGCCGCGGAGTACCGCGTGCGGCAGGTCGTCGTGACATCCGGCCCATGGATCGGCCGCTTCCTGCCCGACCTGCCGCTCACACCGCACCGCGTGATCATGACGTGGTTCCGCGCCCGCGACGGACACTCCGCCGACCTCGAACGGCTACCCGTGTTCATCCGCAGCGTGCCCGGCCGCGACACGTGGATCTGGGGGCACGGCGTGGTGCCGACGGATGGCCCGGGCTCGCTCGAGGGCTTCGGCGGCTTCGACGCGAAGGTCGGACCCGAGTTCGACGGCCCGTTCACGGCCGATGACCCCGACGCGATCGACCGGGTCGTGCACCCAGGAGAGACCGACGAGATCCGCGACCTCGTCGCCGCGACGTTCCCCGACCTCGAGCCCGAGCCGTCGGACGTGACCACCTGCATCATGGCGCACACGCCCGACGGGCAGTTCATCGTCGGTGCGACCGAGCATCCGCGCATCTTCGTCGGCGGCGGCTGCTCGGGTCACTCCTTCAAGCACGCCTCAGCGCTCGGCGAGCTCGTCGCGCAGTCGGTCGTCGGCGAGGAGCCGTTCACGGATGCCGCGTTCATGGACCCGCGTCGGTTCGCCGCCTGAGCTCCGCGCGGTCGGCGGCGAGGCAACCTCACGCGGCCGCCAACGCGGACTCGACCCACGCCCGCAACCTTGGGGCGGGAACCGCGCCGACCTGACGCGACACCTCGACGCCGTCGCGATAGAGCAGCAGCGTCGGGATCGCCGTCACGTTGTGCCGTCGTGAGACGACGGGCGAGCGGTCGGCGTCGACCTTCACGACCTTCAGGCGCCCGGCGAGCTCGCGAGAGAGCTGCTCGACGACGGGTGCGATCGCCCGGCACGGCGCGCACCACACTGCCCAGACGTCGACGAGCACCAGCATGCGGCTCGCGACGGCCTCATCGAAGCTC
>DASUVU010000176.1:0-2256 GCA_036378815.1 Agromyces sp.
TTCGCAGATTCTTGCGGTCGGGTCATCCGCTCACCCGATCCTCCCGGATGCCGCGCCGCTGCGCGCACCGTCTGCGCCGTCACACCCCGTCATGCCGGCGTCACGAATTGACACACGCTCGCGTATCCGTTTCACTGGCACCCATGACTGACACCGCACGCAACCTGACCGCCCGCGAGGTGACCAGGAATGCCGACATCATGATGTCGGCGCGTGCCCCCATGTGTTGTCGAATGTGCCGCTGACCGCGACCCGACCGCCGAGTTCCCGTCTCCGATCGTCATCCTGATCGGCTCGGACTCCTCCGAACCCACTCGCAGGGTTCCCCGGCCGAACGGCCTTTCGCATCGACCCCGCCACCGTCTTGGGGTCCATTCGCTGCACCGACTCCACAAGGACCAACGTCATGTCTCTCGCACTCGCTCCCGTCCGCTCCACCGCCGTCCGCACCGCCCCGTCGCTCCCGGCCGTGCCCGCTCGCCCCGTCTCGATCGCGCCGCGCCCGGTCGAGCTCGCCGCTCCGGCTGCTCCCGCCGCCCCCGCCGCACCCCGCGTCCGCGCCGTGCCCGAGGGCACCGAGGCCCGCGGCTTCGTGCTCTACGTCGGCATCGACGAGGCCAAGGCCGTCGCCGACGGCACAACGCTGCACCGCATCGTCGAGGCGCTCCGCACCCTCACCGCCGACGTCGCGCCGTCGGCCGAGACCTACGCCGCCGTCGCACTCGCCCCCGAGGGCGCCGGCGGTCGCGACGTCGAGGTCGTGCGCCTCGCCCTCCAGGACCCGGCCGCCCTCGCGAAGCAGCGCGAGAGCCAGGGCGTCCGCGACGACGCCGACCGCCACCCCAACGGCGTGATCATCGACATCTCGCGCAAGCGCGTCCTGCTCGACGGCGAGCCCGCCGGGCTCACCTACAAGGAGTTCGAGCTCCTGCAGTACCTCGTGCTCCGCGAGGGCCGCACCATCGACCGCCACGAGCTCATCGACAGCCTCTGGGACGCCGACGACGAGGCCCCGAGCGAGCGCACGATCGACGTGCACGTGCGCCGCCTGCGCTCGAAGCTCGCCCACTACCAGGACATCGTGCGCACGGTGCGCGGCGTCGGCTACCGGTTCGACCGCCACGCCGACGTCTCGATCCGCCAGGCCTCGACGCCGTCCCCCGACCTGTACTGATCGGGTGACGAGCCCGGGTTCCACGCTCGCGCGCGAACCCGGGCGGGAGTAGCCTCCAACCGGGGGGACCGCACGCGTGCGGGTCCATGGGGTGCGGGTCGTCGGATCCCCCGAGGGGGGTGCGTCGGGATGCGCTTCAGGTCACCGGTGGCGGGCGGCATCCGGGTCTTCGCCGTCACGGGCACGAACACGGTCTCGTTCGGCATCGAAGCGGATGCCGCGGCGCGAGCCGGCCTGCTCGGATTCGCGGTCGAGCGCATCGACCCGACCGAGCACCAGCAGTACTTCATGAGCGGCTTCAAGGTGTTCCCGAGCGTCATCCCGACGCCCGACGCCTCGATCACCGTCTCGACGTTCGAGCATCCGATCCAGAGCCTCGTCTGGGACGACTTCACCGCGAAGCCCGGCCGGCCCTACACCTATCGCTTCCACCCGCTGGCAGGCCTTCCCAAGAACCTCGACCGCACGCGGCCCGTCGTCGAGCTCGACGTCGAGACCGAACCGCTCTCCGGGAGCACGCACGACGTCTTCTTCAACCGCGGCGTCGCGTCGAGCCAGCGTTACGCGTTGCGGTTCGGCAACCTCCCGCCCGACCAGCAGCCCACCGAGCGCAAGCGCAGGGAGGCGCTCGCGTGGCTCAGCCGAGACCTCGACGAGGCATTGATCCGGTTCATTCGTGCGGCTCGGCCGGGCCAGTCGATCCGCGGATGCTTCTACGAGTTCACCTACGCTCCGGTGCTCGCCGAGCTCAAGAAGGCCATCGACCAGGGCGTCGACGTCAAGCTCGTCATCGACCTCAAGGTCAACGAGCACACGACGAACGAGAAGCAGCCCGACGGCACCACCAAGACCGTGTTCCACGCGAGCGACCCGCGACTGCGGAACCTCCAGGCGATCAGCGACGCCGGCATCCCCGACTCGGCCATCGTGAAGCGCGAGGCGCGACGCTCGTCGATCGCCCACAACAAGTTCATGGTGCTGCTGACGGCGGCCGGGAAGCCCACGCAGGTGTGGACGGGGTCCACGAACCTCACCGACGGCGGCGTGCACGGCCAGGCGAACGTGGGCCACTGGATCCGCGA
>DASUVU010000177.1:0-11821 GCA_036378815.1 Agromyces sp.
AGCGCCGGTGCGTCGGAGGCCGGGACTACCGTGGGGCGCATGACGTCGCCCTCGAACGATCTCGAACCACTCGGCGCGGAGTTCTGGGAGTGGCGCGACGCCACCTCGTTCCGAACCGCCGACGACATCCCGCGCGTCGAACGGCCCGAGGGCTGGCTGCCGCGCTTCGACCGCGCCGCCGCCGACGAGTTCCGCCTGGCGCTGCGCGGATTCGCCGAGCGCTGGCGGGCTGTCGGCGACGAGCCGGGATTCGCCGCCCTCCCCGTCGACGCGCAGGTCGACCACCGCCTGCTCGGCGCAGCGATGGCGCGCGTGCACTGGGAGCTCGACGTGCTGCGCAACCACGAGCGGGACGCGGTCTTCCTCACGTCGCAGGTCATCGGGCCCTGGTTCGATCTCCTGCTCCCCCCGCCGCCGTTCGACGAGCGACGCCGGGCCGATCTCGTCCGCGTGCTCGAGGCCGTCCCGGCGGCGGTCGACCAGGCGGTCGCCAACCTCGAGCACGCCGGCGTGGCGACGCTCGCCAGGGTCGCCGCAGTCGACCTCGTCGACATCTCGACCCGGCTCGCGCGCTCGGTCGCGGAGGTCTCCCGATTCACGGATGCCGCGACCGCCGCCGCCCTCGCCGCGGCGCAGCCTGCTGCGAGCGACGCGCTCGAGCGGTTCCGGGTGTGGCTGGCGGCATCCGCCGACGACCTCGGTCCTGACGTCGTCGTCGGACGCGACGCCTTCGTCTGGTACCTCCGACACGTGGCGCTCGTCACCGCCGAACCCGAGGAGCTCGTGCGCGCCGCCCTGCAGGATCACCACCGCGCCGTCGTCGGCGAGGCGGTGACTCGCGCGAGCGCGGCCGCCCACGGGAGACCCGAGATGCCGATCGCGGTCGACGCCGTCGAACAGGTCGGCGTGCAGTTCGTTCGCGAGGCCGAGCTGCGCGCGTTCTTCGAGGCATCCGACCTGCTCAGCCAGCCCGAGTCGCTGCGCCACTACCGATTCGCCCCGACGCCCGCCTACCTCGAGCCGCTCGCCTTCCTCGGCGTGAACGACGACCTCACGAGCATCCGGCGGCGCGACGAGGATTCGACGCACTACGTGCCGGTGCCGGGCCCCGACCTGCAGTACTTCGACGCGGCGAATGCCCGCGACCCGCGCCTCGGGATCATCCACGAGGGCGCGCACAGCCAACAGCTGGCGCTGTCGTGGGCGCACCCGAACACGATGCGGCGGCACTTCATCGACTCGATCGCGAACGAGGGCATCGCGCACTACAACGAGGAGCTCGCGCTCACCGCCGGACTCTTCGCCGACGCCCCGCACTCCCGCGCGATCGTCTACAACTTCATGCGGCTTCGCGCCCTGCGCGTGATCGTCGACGTGAACCTCGCCACCGGGGTGTTCAGCCGCTCGGAGGCGGTCGACTTCTTCGTCGGTTCGGTCCCGATGGACGCCGAGACCGCGTCGGAAGAGACCTCGTACTACGTGGCGACGCCAGGCCTCGCGATGTCATACCACGTCGGCAAGCAGGAGGTGCAGCGACTGCTGGCGGATGCCGCGACGGCGGCTGCGGCATCCGGTGCCCCGTTCTCCGTCCGCGACGTGCACGACCACGTGTGGCGGAACGGCAACGTGCCCATGTCGCTGCAGCGCTGGGAGCTGCTCGGCGATCGCGGCGACGTGGACGCGCTCGACGCCGCCGGGCCCTGGTGGGAGGACGTGCTCGCCTGAGTCCGCGGGCGGGCCGTCGCATCCGTGCGGCTCAGTCGGCCGTGTCGCTCGTGCTGCGCCAGCCGACCTCTTCGCCGATGTCGAAGTAGTGACGGAAGTTGTAGATGGTCGGATGCCACGACCGCGGGTCGATGTGATCGGTGCCGGGCACCACGATCGCGGGGTCGGCGTGCACGCGCACGACCTCGGCCTCGACCATGAGGTACTCGCCGAGGCCGCGGGTCGCGCGCCGCACCTCGGCCTCGAACTGGAGCCGGCACTCGCGCACGCGTGGGGGAGCGACGAGGTCGGATGCCTGGAAGCTCAGGCCCGAGACCTCGAGCTTGTCGGAGGCGTGCCGGTAGGCCCGCGCCTTGGCGGCGGGCACCGGATGCCGACCGGTGACCGCGGCCAGCCGCTCGACGGCCGGCCACAGCTCGGGATGCGGGAAGCTCACCGCGAGCTCGGGTCGTTCCAGCACGTTCTGCGCGCTCTGCCCGTCGGTCTCGAGGCCGAGCACGAGCATCTGCCCGAGTGCCCAGTACGACGACGCCGGAGCGAGGTTGAACGTGCCGTCGGCGTTCACGGTGGTCACGAGGAAGACGGGTGTGCCGACGTAGAGCATCTTGGGGCGGATGACGAGGTGGCCCGGGTCCGTGTCGACGGTCGGGCTCGCATCGACGCTTGCGTTCGTGTTCCGGTCGTGGCTCATGCGGGCACTCCGGCGACGAGTTCGGCGAAGACGTCGGATGCCTCGTCGTGCTCGGTGAGGGGAGCCGACTGCCCGAGCCACAGCGACTGCAGTTCGCCGAGGTTCCGGCGAACCGCCTCGGCGCGGAACCGTCCGGTCAGCCAGTTCTGCACGGGGAAGGGGGCGATGACTCCGCCGTCCTCGATCGTGCGGATGGCCCGATTCCCCGCCCCGCGCGCGAGGCGCCCGCTCATGGCGCGTGTGAGCACCGTGTGGTGGGCGGGCGTCGTGGCGATGGCGTTGCGGTGCGCGTCGTTCGCCGCCGACTGCCGGGTTCGGAGGAACGCGGTGCCGACCTGCACGGCGCTCGCACCCAGCGCGAAGGCGGCGGCGACGCCGCGTCGCTCGGCGATCCCGCCCGCGGCGATCACCGGCACGTCGACCGCGTCGACGACCTGCGGGATCAGGGAGATGGACCCGACGAGCGAGTCCTCCGCCCGGCGCAGGAACGACACCCGGTGCCCGGCGGCCTCGAGTCCCGTTGCGACGATCGCGTCGACGCCTCCGGCCTGCAGGGCGATCGCCTCGTCCACCGTCGTGGCGGTTCCGACGAGCAGGATGCCGCGCTCGCGGGCGCTCGCGACCACATCGGCGGGCGGCACGCCATAGACGAAGCTCACGACGGCGGGCCGGGCCTCGAGCACGGCTGCCCACTGCTCGTCGAACGAGGGCAGGTAGCGCTCGGGCGGCGTGGGGAGGGGCACGTCGAGCTCCTCGTAGATTCCGCGGAGGGCCCCGGCCGCGCGCTCGAACTCCGCCACGTCGGCGGTGGCTCCGCGCTCGCCGTCGCTCTCCAGCGGCAGCCAGAGGTTGAGCGCGAACGGGCGGCTCGTGACGGCGCGCAACGCCGCGGCGGTGTCCGCGATGCGAGCGTGGTCGTATCCGTAGAGCCCGTACGACCCGAGCCCGCCGAGCTCGCTGACCGCCGCCGTCAGGTCGACCGACGAGAGGCCGCCGAATGGGCCGAGCACGATCGGATGACGGATGCCGAGCGCCGCCGTGAACTGCTCCGCCAGGTCATGCTCCGACACGTCTCACTCCTCGTTCCGCGGGGCTCCGCACCTCCAGCACGGGCCCGGACCCTCGATCATGGCGCCGCACTCCACGCAGAGACTGGCCAACCAGCAGACGGCGTCACCCGCCGACTCTTCATCTTGGTCCCATTCGGGAGTCGACCCGGCCACTGTTACGCGCCTGCCCGTGCTCGCGGCATCCGTCTCATCG
Organism: Agromyces sp.; assembly: GCA_036378815.1. Taxonomy (GTDB): domain Bacteria; phylum Actinomycetota; class Actinomycetes; order Actinomycetales; family Microbacteriaceae; genus Agromyces. The sequence continues at coordinate 3,680 of DASUVU010000177.1, forward strand.
CTCGAGGATCACCTCGTTCGACTCGTCGATCGGCGCCGACGTGTGCTCGTGCACGATCCGCCAGTCGTGTCCGTGTCGGATGAGCACCCAGGTGAGGCGATTCGTCATCGCGCGCTGGGGCACGCCGTCGGCCGTCGCCGCGTACCCGACGAACCCGTGGGCGACGATGACGTCGCCCGATCCGACCGCTCGCACGTCATCGAACGTGACGACGACCCGTTCGGTGCCGACCGACTCGAACCACGCCTCTACGGCTCGGCGCCACGCGGTGCTGCCGTCGTACGACCACGTGGTCCACAGGTCGAAGACCCTCGCTCCGGGGTCGTAGAGCGAAATGAATCCGTCGACATCGAGTGCCGCGGCGGCGGCCATGTAGGCGTCGGCGACCTGGTTCGCGATGCGCTTGGGGTCATCCATCTCGGTGTCCTCTCGAGGTAGGGGTGGGACCTCCGTCTCGAGCGACGCTACCGCCGACGCCCCGCGAAATCGAGGGCGGTCCACGCTGCGATTCCCGTTTCTGATCCACCGGCACTTCGGCACTCCGGCACTTCGGCACCCGATCCGCAGACGGGAAGGATTCCCGTTTCTGATCCAGCGGCACTTCGGCACTTCGGCACTCCGGCACTTCGGCACCGGATCCGCAGACGGGAAGGCTTCTCCGAATGCGGGGTGGATCACCGACAGCGGAAGGTTTCTCCGGATGCACGATGGTTCCACGACAACGAGATCGCGGCTCCAGGTGCACGATCGTTCGATGACGACGAGAATCGAGATGAGGAACGGGGGCGACGTGGACGACGCGACCGACGTGACGCGGGCCGACCTGGAGTGGCTGGCCCAGTGCATACTCCTGGCGGGCAGCGCCCGCGACCGCGGCGATCATCCGTTCGGGTCGATCGTCGTGACCGACGACGGCCGCACGGTCGAGGGCCTGAACACCGTCGTGACCGGGAACGATCCGACCGGCCACGCCGAGACGAACGTCGTTCGACTCGCCGCCCAGCAGCTCAGTCCCGACGAGCTCGCCACGAGCACGCTCTACACGAGCACCGAGCCGTGCGCCATGTGCGCGGGCGCGATCTACTGGAGCGGGATCGGGCGGGTCGTCTTCGCCCTCTCGGAGCAGGGCCTCGCCGCGATCGTCGCCGATCAGGAGGGCGTGCCGACGATGCACCTTCCCTGTCGTGAGGTGTTCGCGCGCGGCGGGCGCCGGGTCGTCGTCGCGGGTCCCGTCGAGCTGCCAGCGGCGGTCGACGTGCACGAGGGGTTCTGGATCTGACCCGCGTCAGGTCGTGACGCCGTCGGGTATCGGGCTCTGGTCGCTGTCGCCCAGCCAGTGGGCGGGCGGCGGCAGGTCGATGCCGCCTGAGGCCGCCCAGATCACGATGAACGCGTAGATCATGATCGCGATCGTCACGCCGCCCACCACCATGGTCGCCGTGACCACCGGCGATCGCCGCACCCCCTCGGCGCGATACCGCGGCACCTACAGGAAGGCGACCCACATGCCGGCGGCGGCGAACCCGGTGATCCAGACCGTGCGCAGCGCATCGCCGGCGATCGGCGCGACGAGCGCGAACACGAGCGCGCCCAGCGCGATCATCAGCCCCGACCAGGCGAAGAACCGGGCGAATCCGATGCCGCCGGCCGCGTCCTCGCCACGCCACCAGGGATTCGTCGGCTCGCTCATGCTCCGATGCTAGGCGAGCAGGGCCGTCCTCGGCCGGGTAGACGGGATGCCGCGGCCGTGCTCAGCTCGTCGCGTCGGCGTCGTTCGCGCTCGTGCCGTCGCCGCGGCGATCGCCCCCGCCGTTCAACGTCGGGCCGCCCGCTGCCTCGGGATCGCGGCGCGCCGCCGCATCGGGATCCTCCTCGGGCTCGAACGTCGTCGGTTCGCCGGCACCCACGCCGACGCTGCCCGGCTCGTTGGGGATGGTCCCCTCCGATCCGAGGCCGCCGGGCTTCTGCGTGCCGTCGTCGGGCGCGTTCGAGTCCGGGTTGTTCGAGTCCGGGTCGTTCGAGTCCGGGTTGTTCCAGTCGGAGTTCTTCGAGGTGTCGCTCATCGCCGCTCCTCACGTCGTGGCGCCGCTCGTCGTGGCGCCGGTCGCAGCATCTGGTCTCACGATCACACGAACAGCCCGGGCCGGCGCGGGGTTGACAGCGGGAGACGCGGCGCGCCGCCGCTCTCAGCGCCTGACGAGACCGAGCTCGACGAGGCTCCGCGCTGACGCGACGATCGCATCCTCGGTCGGGCGCGGATTCCAGCCGAGCATCCGGGTGGCCTTCTCGTGGGAGGCGCCCTGCCTGCGGTGGAGCTGCGGGGCGACCGCGCGCAGCTCGCTGCTGAACCGGGCGCCGACGCGCACGAGCCAGTCGGGCAGCACGCGCGTGGTCACGCGGCGCGCGTCCTGGCCCAGCCGATCGCGCAACAGTCGCGCGAGGTCGGGGAAGCTGATGGGGTCGCCCGCGATGGCGAGGAACCGCTGGCCTGCGGCATCCGGATGCGTCATCGCGAGCACGTGCAGGTCGGCGACGTCGCGCGCGTCGACCCCGGTCGTGGTCCCATTGGGGACCGCCGGCACGCGCCCGTCGAGCAGCCGCCGCAACAACTCGATGGAGGCGGAGAAGTCGGGTCCGAGCGCCGGCCCGAAGACCGGCACTGGGTTGACCGTCGTGAGCTCGAGGGGCGGGCCGTCGCGCTCGCCGCCCTCGCGTTCGACGAATGCCCACGCGTCGCGCTCGGCGATCGTCTTCGACTTCAGGTAGGCGGTGAGGTTCGGCTTCGAGAGGTCGGTCCAGTCCTCCTCGGTGAACGGTCGCCCCGGGTCGTCGCGGTAGCCGATCGCGGCGAACGACGACGTGAGCACGACTCGCGAGACGCCCGCATCGCGCGAGGCCCGCAGCACCCGCAGCGCGCCGTCACGTGCGGGCGCGATGAGCTCGTACTCGTCCTTCGGCTGGCGCACCGGGAACGGCGATGCCACGTGCAGCACGAACCTCGCACCGTCGACGGCCTCGCGCCATCCGTCATCGTGGAGGAGGTCGGCCGCGACGAACTCGACACCCGGGGAGTCGGCGCCGCCCACCCGCACCATGGCACGCACGTCGTCGGCCCGGGCGAGGGAGCGGATGGTCGTGCGAACCCGGTACCCGTCGCGCAGCAGCGCGACGATGCAGTGCGCCCCGATGAATCCCGATCCGCCGGTGACGAGCACGAGTTCGCCGCTCACATGGCCTCCCGTTCCGGATGCTACTCCGTCGAGGCACGAGCGGATGCCGCGGCTCCCGTCCGCGGCATCCGCCCGGTTCCTCCTTGCGGTCGGTTCAGGCGGCGAGCGACACCTCCGTCTCGGCGTGGATCGTGGCGAGCGTCTCGACGACGTACTCGGCGTCGCGGTCCATGCCCATGAGCGTCGACGATGCGACCGAGTACTGGAACGGCATGCCCACGAACGCGAGGCCGCGGCAATGCTTCGCGAGGCCCCGGTGTTCGACCGGGTGACCGATGTCGTTCACGACGCCGTCGATGTGGATCCAGCCCAGCTCGGGGTGCGAGCCCGTGCACCACACCACCGTCGCCGCATCGATCACCGTGCCGTCGGCCGTGACCGGCCGGCCCGCCTCGATGCGATCGATGCGTCCGACCTGTACGACGCCCGCGCGTTCGAGGTCGCGTAGCGAGTTGCGCACGAGCATCACGCCGTGCTGGGCCTCGTACGCCCGCATCGACTGGCCCTTGGGCGAGTCGACGGTCAGGTTGCGCATACGACGGACGAAGATCCCGGCCATCAGGTTGCCGAACACCGTGTCGATGTCGACCGGTACATGACCCGGATGCCGCCCCGAGATCGTCACGGCGTGCCCGCTCCGCGCGGCGTCGAGTGCGACATCCGTGCCCGAGTTCGCGGCACCCACGACGAGCACGGGACCGTCGGCGAACTGCTCGGGCCCCTGGTATTCGAGGGAGTGCAGTTGGCGGATCGAGGGGTCGAGCTGCGGAGCGAACGCCGGCGTGACGGGAGTCCGGTGCGCGCCACTCGTGACGATCACGTGGTCGGCGAGCACGTCGTCGCCGTCGCTGAGTTCGAGCCGGAACCCGCCCTCGTCGCGCTGCGTCAGCGATACGACTCGCGTCGACGTTCGCACCGGCATGCGGAAGCGCTGCGCATAGCGCTCGAGGTAGTCGGCCATCTGCGCGCCGGTCGGGTAGTCGAAGCGGCCGATCTCGATCGGCAGGCCCGGCATGCTGAGGAATCGGCGGGGCGTGAACAGGCGCAGCGAGCGATAGCGCTCGCGCCACTGGTCGCCGATGCGTGCATGGTCGTCGAACAGCTCGAATCGCCCGCCGAGTTCGGCGAGACGTCGGCCGACCAGGAGGCCGGCGGCGCCGGCACCGACGACCGCGGTGTGGAGAACGGTGGTGGACATGATGACCTCCGATTGGACGGAACTGCGAGTGATGATGCGCAGGACGCTACGGATGCCGCAGTGCGGCCGCGTCGGTAGAAATGACCAGTTCCGGTGCGGCGCTCAGCCCGCCGCGACCAACCCGTGCTCGAACGCGAACGCCGTCGCGCCGGCACGGTTCGCGAGGCCGAGCTTTCCGAGGATGTTGCTCACGTGACGGGCGACGGTGCGTTCGCTGAGGAAGAGCTCGATCGCGATCTGCCGATTGGACCGACCGCTCGCGATGAGCCGGAGCACCTCGACCTCGCGCCGCGTCAGCCCGGCGGCCGCCGCTGCGGCGGGACGGTCGGGTTCGGCGGCGAGCCGCTCGAGCCGATCGAGATCGGCGACGGCCCCGAGATCGACGAGCACCGATCTCGCCGCGTCGAACTCGAGCTGCGCGGCCTCCTCGTCGCCCACGGCACGGTTCGCGCGACCGATGAGCACCCTGGTCATCGCTCCCTCGTAGGGTGCTTCGAGCCGGCGCCATGCGGTCCATGCCCGTCGCAGCAGGGGGAGCGCTCGCTCCGGGGCATCCGTGTCGATCAGCAGGCGGGCCTCGGCGCGATCGGCCTGCGCCTGCAGGTACGGGGTGCGGAGTGCGTCGGCCATCGCCCGGAGCTCGGATGCCGCTCGTTCGGCGACCCGGGGATCGCCGTGCTCGGCCTCGACCTCCACCTGGGCGGCGAGCATCTCGGCCCGCTGACCCGGCGTCGGCGACGCCTCGAGCGCCCGCCCGATTCCCGTGCGCGCCGCGGACGCACGGCCCTGGTCGCGGCGCAGCAACGCGAGGCCGGGCTGCACCTCGCGGCCGAGCTCCGCGGCGCGTCGATACGCAGCCTCGGCTTCGGCGCGGCGTCCGGCGAGGCGGCAGAGCTCGGCGAGCCCGTAGAACGCACCCTCGAGGGTCTGTGTACGCCGCTCGCGGTCGCAGACCTCGGTGAGGGTCGTCGTCGCCTCGTCCCACTCCCCGAGCAGGCGCAGCACGTACGCCCGATTCACCGAGCACTCGCCGCGGAACGGTTCGAGCCCGCGCTGGGCGTCGCACCACCCGCTGAGGTCGCGCGTCCAGACCCGGGCGCGTTCGACATCCCACCGTTCGAGGCAGCTCGCGATCACGGCACAGTAGGCGGGACCGGCCGCACGATCGCTGACCCTTCCCGAGGAGATGGCGAGCATCACGCGGTCCATCGCGTCGAACCCCTCGTCCACGTATCCGCCGTAGACGAGCGATCGGGCCAGGTTCATGGTCGCGAGCACCTCCACATCGGTGTCGCGGGATTCGCGAGCCAGGGCGATCGCTCGCTCGCAGAGCTCGGCCGCTTCATCGAATCGTCCGCCTCCGAACGCGAGCGCCGCCCGTGCCAGCATGGCGGTCGGCTCGCGCTCGGGGGTCCGGTCACCGATGGCGCAGAGCTGCATCAGGCGTGACATCCACGCGCCGGCCCGAACCATGTCTCCGCGATCGATGAGGATGAATCCCACCCAGAACACGCAGTGGATCGCAGCATCCGTCTCACCCGCGTCGAGATAGGCGAGATGCGCGGCGTCCCACACGCGCTCGCATTCCGTCTCCCGCCCGAGGAACCACGCGGCGAGCCCCAGGGCGTCGAGCTCCTCGGCCGTGAGCGCATCCCGGCGGGTGGTGAGCTCGTCGTAGCGGGCGGTCCAGTCGACCACGTCGACCATCCCAGCCGTGGCCATGCGGCCAGTATCCGCCCGTCCTGCACGGATCACAAGGCGACTAGGTTGCGAGGCGTGGACGCGGTCGCACGAATTGGCGCCGGATGTCGATCGTGCGCCATCCTGTTCGACGTCCTCAGTGAAGGCGGATGAAACGCACGACCGAACCAGACAGGAGCACATCATGCGCACCCTCATCGTCACGGAATTCATCACGTTGGACGGCGTCGTCGACTCGCCCGGCGGCGGCGACCACCCGCGCGCCGGCTGGACGTTCAAGGAGGTCCCGTTCGTCGAGGAGGCGTACGAGATCAAGGGCCGGGAGCAGGTCGAGGCGGGCGCGATGCTCATCGGCCGCGTCAGCTACGACGAGTTCGCGCCGGTCTGGCCGAAGATGGCGGAGTTCGCCGAGTACAACGCGATGCCGAAGTACGTCGTGTCGTCGACCCTCACCGATCCCGAGTGGAACAACACGAGCGTGCTGCGCACACTCGACGAGGTGGCCGCGCTCAAGCAGGGCGACGGCGAGGGCACGATCCTCGTGCACGGCAGCCCGACGCTCGCGCAGGGCCTCGCCGAGGCTGGGCTCGTCGACCGCTACCACCTGCTCGTCTTCCCCGTCGCGCTCGGCGAGGGCAAGCGCCTGTTCAACGGCCGCGAGCAGGGCACGCTGAAGCTCGTCGAGCACGAGACCTACTCGAACGGCGTCGTGAAGAACGTCTTCGACGTCGAGCGCTGAGAAACACCGAACGGATGCCGCGGCTCGCGCTCGCGGCATCGGTTCGGTCGATGTTCGGAATCAGCCCGTCGTCAGACGCGTGCCCGGCTGGGCGCGCGGTCGGCCAGCGCGTCGGCGTCGAGCGCGAACAGGTCGCGCGACCCGGCGGTGGTAGCGCCGACCAGGCCTGCCGCCTGCGGCAGCAGTTGCTCGGCGTAGAACCGGGCGAGCGGGAGCTGGGCCTCTGCGACGCCGTCGGCCTCCTGCCCGCGGGCGGCGAGCGCCGACTTCGCCATGAGCCAACCGCCGACGACGAGACCCCAGATGCGGAGGTACGGCACCGAACCGCTGAGCGCCGAGTTCGGGTCGGTTGCGCCGGTGCGGAGCATCCACATCGTCGTCTGCTCGAGCGTGTCGAGCTGCGCGCTCAGCTGCGTGCGGATCGAGGCGAACTCCTCGCCCGCCGCGGCCAGCTCACCGTCGAGTTCGCGCATCGAGGCGATGAACTCGAGGAAGGAGGCGCCGTTGCGCACGGGCAGCTTGCGCGCGATGAGGTCGGCGGCCTGGATGCCGTTCGTGCCCTCGTAGATGGCGGCGATGCGCACGTCGCGGTAATGCTGGGCGACGCCGGTCTCCTCGATGTAGCCCATGCCGCCGTGGATCTGCAGCGCGAGCGAGGTGAGCTCGTTGCCGAGGTCGGTGCCGAACGCCTTGCAGATCGGGGTCAGCAGCCCGACGATCTCGTCGGCGCGTGTGCGGGTCGCAGGGTCGGGGTGATGGGTCGAGATGTCGACGTTCACCGCGTTCAGCAGCATCATGCGACGCATCGCCGCGATGTACGCCTTCTGCGTCATGAGCATGCGGCGCACATCGGGGAAGTCGATGATCGGCGAGGTCTCGGTGGCGCCGATCGCGCGACCCTGCAGGCGCTCCTTCGCGTAGTCGAGCGACTGCTGGTAGGCGAGCTCCGACACGGCGAGGCCCTGCATGCCGACCGAGAGGCGGGCGCTGTTCATCATGACGAACATGATGCGCATGCCGATGTTCTCGGCACCGACCAGGTAGCCGGTGGCGTCCTCGTACGAGAGCACGCAGGTGGGCGAACCGTGGATGCCCATCTTGTGCTCGACGCCGACGGTGTGCACCCCGTTGCGCTCGCCGAGCGAGCCGTCGTCATTCATGAGGAACTTCGGCACGATGAAGATCGAGATGCCCTTCGTGCCGGCCGGCGCGCCGGGCGTGCGGGCGAGCACGAGGTGCACGATCTGCTCGCTGAGGTCGTGGTCGCCGAAGGT
>DASUVU010000178.1:0-5926 GCA_036378815.1 Agromyces sp.
CCGAGGCTGGGCATTCGCAAGTGAGCGATCGGCGCCGCGGCTAGGCTGGTCGGCATGCCACACACCCTCGTGCTGCTGCGCCACGGCCAGAGCGATTGGAACCAGAAGAACCTGTTCACCGGTTGGGTCGACGTGCCGCTCAGCGATCTCGGCCGCTCAGAGGCGAAGCGCGGCGGCGAGCTGCTCGTCGAGCACGACCTGCTGCCCGATGTCGTGCACACGTCGGTGCTCACGCGAGCCATCCAGACGGCCGACATCGCCCTCGAGGCCGCTGACCGGCTGTGGATTCCCGTCCGTCGCTCGTGGCGCCTCAACGAACGCCACTACGGTGCGTTGCAGGGGCTCGACAAGGCCGAGACGCTCGAGAAGTACGGTCCCGAGCAGTTCCAGCTGTGGCGCCGTTCGTTCGACGTGCCGCCGCCGCCCCTCGACGACGATGCCGAGTTCTCGCAGGTCGGCGATCCTCGCTACGCGGACCTGAGCGCCGACGAGATGCCGCGCACCGAATGCCTGAAGGACGTGATCGCGCGCATGCTCCCGTACTGGGAGTCCGACATCATCCCCGACCTGCGGGCCGGCAGGACGGTGCTCGTGGCAGCGCACGGCAACTCCCTGCGTGCCCTCGTGAAGCACCTCGACGAGATCTCCGACGACGACATCGCCGAGCTCAACATCCCGACCGGCATCCCGCTCGTCTACCGCCTCGGCGACGACTTCATGCCGCTCGGCCCGGGCGAGTACCTCGACCCCGAGGCTGCCGCGGCGGGTGCTGCGGCGGTGGCGGCCCAGGGGCGGAAGTAGCTCCCGAGCGGGGCTCTACTCCTGGTCCCAGTCGCCGGTGACGAGATACTGCACCTTCTTGGCGATCGAGACCGCGTGGTCGGCGAAGCGCTCGTGGTATCGGCTCGCGAGCGTGGAGTCCACGGTGTCGACGGGCCCGCCCTTCCAGGTCTCGCCGAGCACCTTCTCGAACACCTGCAGGTGAAGTGCGTCGACGCGGTCGTCTTCGTTGCGGATCTCCTCGGCCAGCTGCACGTCCTCGGTGCGGAGCAGCCGGGCGAGCTTCCGTGCGATGTCGATGTCGAGTTCGCCCATCTCCTCGAAGATCGGACGCAGCGACTTCGGCGCGACCTTGTCGGGGAATCGGTATCGCGCGAGCTGCGAGATGTGCGTGGCGAGATCGCCCATGCGCTCGAGCGATGCGCTGACCCGCAGCGCGCTGACGACGATGCGAAGGTCGCGGGCGACCGGCTGCTGTCGCGCGAGGATCGTGATGGCGAGTTCGTCGAGCTCGACGGTGAGCTGGTCGATCTTCCGGTCGGCAGCGATGACCTCCTCGGCGAGCCCCACGTCGGACGTGTTGAAGGAGCGCACGGCCTTCTCGATGGATTCGACCACGAGGTCCGCCGCCTCGACGAGGCGGTCCTGCACCTCCCGAAGCTCCTGCTGGAACACCTCACGCATGAACGAGATCCTTGTCTGCTGGTTGCCTCGCGGCGCGCGAGGGCATGTCGGGTCCATCCGGTCCCCACGTCATCCTCCCGGTCGGAGGTGAACGGGAGGTGCCGGAACGCTGAACACTCGTTAACCTACCGTCGCAGGGGCATCCGACCCGGGGAACGCCCATCCATGGACTGGTTAGGGTGAATCCATGGACTCCACGTGGTTGGTGCTCACCGCACTGGCCTTCGGCATCTTCCTCGGTGCCGCATTCATGGTGGTGCTGTACCTGGCGGAACGTCGCGGATCGAGTGCGGCACGTGTGGTCGCACCGACCATTCCCGACGGGATCGACCAGGTGCTCGAGGCCCTGGAGTCCGCGGGCGTCGTGCTCGATCCGTCCAACAACGTGCTGAAGGCCTCGCCCGGCGCGCTCGCGATGGGCCTCGTGCGGCAGGGGAGCCTGGCGCAGTCCGAGCTCGTCGAGCTGGTGGGATCCGTCCGCCGCACTGGCGAGACCATCTCGAGCGAGGTCGAGGTGAGCCGAGGCCCGTACGGCGAGCAGACGCTCCTGCTGCGGGTGCGGATCGCCCGCCTGGGCACGCGATTCGTCCTCCTGCTCGCAGAGGACCGCACCGAGGCGAAGCGCCTCGACGAGGTCCGGCGCGACTTCGTCGCCAACATCAGCCACGAGCTGAAGACGCCGATCGCCTCGGTCAGCCTGCTCTCCGAGGCGCTCGAGGAGGCCGCCGACGAACCCGAGCAGGTGCGCCGCTTCGCGGGTCGTCTCGGCGTCGAGGCGACCAGGCTGGCCCACATCACGAGCGAGGTGATCGAGCTGTCGCGGTTGCAGGCACGCGATGCGCTGCGCCCCGATGTACTCGTGCGCGTCGCCGACGTGATCGCCGCGGCCGTCGACCAGAATCGGGTCGTCGCTGCGGCGAAGCAGGTCGAGATCAGGGTTCGCGCCTCGACCGACGCGGAGGTCTACGGCGAACGGACGCTCCTCATCGTGGCCGTGCATAACCTCATCGCGAACGCCATCGCCTTCTCCAACCAGGGTGGACGCGTCGGCGTCGGCGCGAAGGTCGACGAGGGTACCGTCGAGATCGCGGTCACCGATCAGGGCATCGGCATCGAGGCCGACGAGCTCGAGCGCATCTTCGAGCGCTTCTACCGCATCGACCAGGCCCGCTCGCGCAACACGGGCGGGACGGGCCTGGGTCTGAGCATCGTGAAGCACACCGTGCAGAACCACGGTGGCGACGTGCGGGTGTGGTCGCATCCCGGCCGTGGCTCGACCTTCACGATCCGGCTGCCGATCGCCGAGGCGGATCCGGCGACGGATGTCACGCCCGCCGTCCCCGACACCGAAGCGGATGCCGCGGCAGCCGCATCGAACCGGCGTTCGCGTCAGCGGCGGTCGCGCCGAGCAGGCACGACGACCGCCGTCAGCACCGCAGAACGAGGAGAGTCCACGTGACCCGCATCCTGCTCGTCGAGGACGAGATCGCCCTGAGCGACCCGCTCAGCTTCCTGCTCGAGCGCGAGGGCTACGAGGTGGAGGTGGCGGCCGACGGGCCGGCGGCGGTCGCTGCCTTCGAGCGAAGCAGTGCCGACCTCGTGCTGCTCGACCTCATGCTTCCGGGACTGCCGGGTACCGAGGTGTGCCGCCAGATCCGCGCCCAGTCGACTGTGCCGATCATCATGTTGACCGCCAAGGATTCAGAGGTCGACATCGTCGTCGGCCTCGAGCTCGGGGCCGACGACTACGTGACCAAGCCGTACTCCACTCGCGAGCTCCTCGCCCGGATCCGCGCGGTGCTCCGCCGTCACGAGGTCGAGGACTTCGACGAGGCGATCCTCGTGGGCGGACGCGTGCGCATGGACGTCGACCGTCACACGGTCGAGGTCGACGGCGAGCAGGTGCCCATGCCGCTGAAGGAATTCGAGCTGCTCGAACTGCTCATGCGCAACCCGGGTCGAGTGCTCACACGGGGGCAGCTCATCGATCGAGTCTGGGGATCCGACTACTTCGGCGACACGAAGACCCTCGACGTGCACATCAAGCGCATCCGTTCGAAGATCGAACTCCAGCCGTCGGAGCCCGTGCAGCTCGTCACCGTGCGCGGACTCGGTTATCGCTTCGAGGTGTGAGCTCGAGCCGCTTCGGCGGTCGCGGGTCGCGAGGGTGCGAGCTCCTACGGCGCGAGGTCGGAGTACTCGGGCAGCCGGCTGTCGAGTACGGGCACCTGGATCTCGATGCCCTCGACGTCGCCGTACTGGAAGTAGATGGGCAGCAGGCTGCCCGGATCGGCATCGATTCCCTCGAGCAGCACGGGCTCGAGCACGTCGATGCCCTCGACGTCATCGACGCCGAACGCCACCGTGGTGCCCGCCTCGATGTCGACCGTCTGCGTCTGGCGACCGCCGTACTCCACGCCGAGTTCGATGTCGTCGTCGCCCGTGTTGACGACCGTCATGATGAGGTTGCCGTCGTCGCCGTCGTCGCTGATCACGAGCACGTTGCGCAGGTCGAGGTCGCCGACGTTGGCCGAGACGCCGTCGCTCGGGTCGTACCGCTCGGTCGTGGCCTGGTACGTGATCATCGAGCAACCGCTCGCACCGAGTGCAAGACCCATGGCCAGAGCAGCGGATGCCGCGATACGCGCCTTCACAGAACCTCCAAGTGCGAGCCGATGAGCGCGAACGACGGGCCCGCGCGAATGGAATCGATCCGAGTGTAACGTACGGCAGGGCCCGCCCCGTGGAGGGGTGGCGAACCTTAGCACGATCCGGAATGTGATATCCTGAGAGTTGCCGAAAGGACTTTCATTCATGCTTTTTGAGGTTGGCGAAACCGTCGTTTACCCCCACCACGGAGCCGCAACGATCACCGAAGTGAAGAAACGAATCATCAAGGGTGAAGAGAAGCTCTACCTCAAGCTGAACGTCACGCAGGGCGACCTCGTGATCGAGGTGCCCGCAGAGAACGTCGATCTCGTCGGCGTCCGTGACGTGATCGGAAAAGAGGGCCTCGACAAGGTGTTCGAGGTGCTGCGTGCGCCGTTCACCGAGGAGCCCACGAACTGGTCGAGGCGCTACAAGGCGAACCTCGAGAAGCTCGCATCCGGTGACGTGATCAAGGTGTCCGAGGTCGTCCGAGACCTGTGGCGTCGCGACCAGGACCGCGGCCTTTCCGCGGGCGAGAAGCGCATGCTCGCCAAGGCACGGCAGATCCTCATCTCCGAGCTCGCGCTCGCCGAGAAGACCGACGAAGAGCAGGCGTCGACCGTGCTCGACGAGGTGCTCGCCTCATAGCAACAGCTCCCTGAGCCCGTCGAAGGGCGGACACCTGGTGTCCGGCTTCGGCGGGCTCAGGCGTTCTGGCCGCCGCGCACTCGCAGTACGCTCGACGCATGAGCGCGTCAACGGTCGCCGTCATCGTCGTCGCAGCGGGCGAGGGCACGCGGCTCGGTCATTCGGAACCAAAGGCGTTCGTCCCGCTCGGCCGTGACACCATCCTCGGCGTCGCGATCGATGCCGTGCTCGGCATGCGCGAGACGCCGCACGTCGTGCTGGTGGTGCCTGCCGATCGCGTCGCCGAGGCGCGCGACCGCTTCACGCCCGTGTTCGAGGCGGCATCCGCGCCGCTCGACGTCGTGCCGGGTGGTCCGCACCGCCAGGAGTCCGTCGCCGCCGGGCTCGCGGTGCTACCCCGAGCGGTCGACACCGTGCTCGTCCACGATGCCGCCCGACCACTGACGCCCGCGATCGTGTTCGACGAGGTCGTCGCGGCGGTCCGTGCACGCCGGCACGGCGTCGTCCCGGCGCTGGACGTCGTCGACACCATCAAGCGGGTCGGGGCGAACGGGCGGGTGCTCGAGACCGTCGACCGGTCCGAGCTCGCCGCCGTGCAGACCCCTCAGGGGTTCCCGAGGCATGCGCTCGACGCCGCGTACGCCGCCGCGACGAGCGAGTTCACGGATGACGCGGCGCTCGTGGCATCCGCCGGACTGCTCGTCGACGTGGTGCCGGGTGACGCGCGTGCGTTCAAGATCACCCTGCCGGCCGACCTTCGGCGCGCGGAATCGATCGTCACCGCCAGGGCGGAGCGGGGCCGCGCAGCCAGTGGCACGACGATGCCCCGCATCGGCACCGGCATCGACGTGCACGCCTTCGCCGACGACCCGGCGACGCCGCTCTGGCTTGCCGGGCTGCACTGGCCCGATGAACGCGGACTCTCCGGGCACAGCGACGGCGACGCCGCGAGTCACGCGATCTGCGACGCACTGCTCGCCGCCGCCGGCCTCGGCGACCTCGGATCGGTGTTCGGCACGGGCGACCCGCGATTCGAGGGCGCCCACGGCGAGGTCTTCCTCGAAGAGACGCTGCGGCGCGTGCGCGAGGCGGGTTTCACGGTCGGCAACGTGACCGTGCAGCTCGTCGGCAACCGGCCGAAGCTGGCGCCCCGCCGCGCCGAGGC
>DASUVU010000179.1:0-7642 GCA_036378815.1 Agromyces sp.
CGCATGGTCTTCGGCGACGGCGACGGCGACGTGTTCCGGGGGTTCACCGAATCGATCAGCGTCATCGGGCACGAGCTCGCCCACGGCGTCACCGAGCGCACGGCGCGCCTGCGCTACCAGGGCCAGTCGGGCGCGCTCAACGAGCACGTCGCCGACGTGTTCGGGGCGCTCGTCGAACAGTACTCGATGAGCCAAGATGCTGATTCGGCGACCTGGCTCATCGGCGAGGGCGTCTTCACCGACGCGGTCGAGGGCCGCGCCATCCGATCGATGAAGGAGCCGGGCACGGCGTACGACGACGACGTGCTCGGTCGCGACCCCCAACCCGATCACTTCGACCGCTACATCGAGACCGACGAGGACAACGGCGGGGTGCACCTCAACTCGGGCATCCCCAACCGGGCGTTCGCGCTCGCCGCGCGGGAGCTCGGGGGGTTCGCGTGGGAGCACGTGGGTCGCATCTGGTACGACGTCCTGACCTCGGGCCGGCTTCGTCCCACCGCGAACTTCCGCGAGTTCGCGAGCGAGACGGTGCGCGTCTCCGTCGAACGCTTCGGCCGCGCCTCGACCGAGGCGAGGGCGATCATGGGGGGTTGGTCCGCCGTCGGCATCGAGGTGCCGCCGACCGTGTGACCGGCGACATCCGGCGCGTCCTGCGCACGGGAGTACCATCGCGGCATGGACGTCATCGTGTCGCGCAGCGGCGGGCTGGCTGGGCTCCGCCTGACGTGGCAGGTGCGCGTCGAGGAGCAGCCCGACCCTGACGACTGGTACCTCCTCCTCGAGGAGATCCCCTGGAACCAGCCGCCAGCCGTGCCGCCCGAGCCCGACCGCTTCGTCTACCGCATCCGGTGTCCTCCGCGCGAGGTGACGCTCGCCGAGCGACAACTGGTGGGCCCGTGGCGCGAACTCGTCGACCGGGTGCAGGAGACGACCGAGCCCGAGCGGGCGCGTCCCCGAAACGCGTCCGATGGCGGGCAACGACCCGGCAGCACCCGGCCGGGTCGCAACGCCTGACGCGCTTCAGGTCGCGGAACGCAGCTCGCCGCGCACGATCGAGTCCCCCGAGTGCGCGGGCTCCCCATCGACCGGCTCGGCCGACACGTCCACGATGGGGTAGTCGGCGAGGTCGATGCCGCTCGGCACCGTGAAGCGACCGGATGGCCCGTCGAGCAGGCCGAGACTGACGAGCCCCGAGGCATCCGACCGGATCAGCCACACCTCCCGCACGGAACCCGATGGCACCTGCGAATCCAGGTCGACGACGATCGACCGAACGCCATCGGCGTCCTCCTCGACGAGGGCCTCGCCGCTCGCCTGCCATCCGGGGAACGGTTCGAGAGCGGCGCTCGCGAGCACTGTCTGGGTGGGGGCGACGATCTGCGCGATGCCCAGGCCGAGACCGATGCCCAGGAGAATCCCCGCAGCCGCGGCGGCGAGCGCGAAGGCCCACCACTTCGTCCGTGCGGGGCGGCGGGCCGGCTCGGGCGCGGATGGGGCCGCAGCCGTCGCCGTGGCGCCGTCGTGCCCTGCAAGCGGATCGGACGCGAGCGCGGGATCGAGCCCGAGCTCGGCATGGATGCCCGCCCACACCGACGGTGCAGGGAGCTCATCGCCCACCTCGGATGCGCTCCCCCGGCCGAGCGAGGCGGTACGGGCGAACGCCTCGTACTCGGCGAGGCACTCGGCGCACTCGTCGAGGTGTTCGCGCGCGGCAGCGTCGGGCTCATGACCGTCGAGGGCGAGGACGGCAAGCTCCTCAGGCTCGATGTGCCCCATCGTCCACCTCCCATCGGGTGCGCATGCGCATCAGGCTACGTCGGATATGGCTCTTCACGGTGCCCACCGGCAGGTCGAGCGTCTCGGCGATCTCGGTGTGGCTGAGCTGGTCGAAGAACGCGAGGCGCATGACGCGCCTGGGCACGGGATCGAGCCGCTCGAGCTCCTCGGCGACCATCGCCCGCTCGGCGAGATCGTCGTCGTGCACCGGCGGCGACGCCGCGGCCTCTGCGGCGAGCGTGTCGCCCAGCCGCTGGCGCCGGGCGCGGGCTTCGTGCGCGTCGGCGATGCGGTGGCGGGTGATGCCGACGAGCCAGGCGCCGAGCGCGGATCTGGCGGGGTCGAACCCGGCGCGTCCGCGCCACGCCGAGATGAACACCTGCTGCGTGACGTCCTCGGCATCTGCCCGGTCGCCGAGCGACCGCAGCGCGAGCCGGAAGACCAGGGCACCCCACCGGGCGTACGCCTCGCGCAGCGCCCGGTCATCGCCCGCGCGGAAGCCCGCGACGAGAACGCCGTCGTCAGCCGGTTCGGAGCCTGCAACACTCACCTCGCGCCGGCCACCCCCTCGACGACGGTCGATCCATGCCGTGGAGACCGACCCTGCCAGCTTCGGCCAGGTCGGTTCCACCGCTTCGATCAGCATAGTCATCCGCCCGTCAGGTGACCGGTGCCGCGGTCACGATCACGTTGCTCAGGTAGCGCCGGGCGTCGTAGTCGAACTCGCCTCCGCAGGTGACGAGCGTGAGCCGCGGGTCGCCGTCGCGGGCGAACGCTGCCGACCAGTCGACCGACTCCTTCGCCACGACCGCCGTGGAGGTGAACGCGTACGCGTGCACCGCGCCGTCCGCGGTGGTGACCTCGACGCGCGTGCCGGCTGCAGCACCCGCCAGCCTGGCGAACGGGCCGATGTCATAGACCAGCGAGTCGACGTGCGCGGCGATCACGGTCGAACCGGTCGCGCTGGCCGGCGCGGACCCGAAGCGGTACCACGCCGCGATCGCCGGATTCGCCGGGAGGCCCATGCGCCCCTGATCATCGAGTCCGACGGCCTCGACCGGGACATCGATGCCGAGGTCGGGGATCACGAGTCGCACCGGAGCGGGCGCCGACAGGGCCGGCCTCTCGGCCAGCGACGCGGACGTGCGCGGAACATCGGGGATCGCCTCGGGCTTCGGCGCGGGCCTCGGAGAGGCCGGCGTGGTGACCGCAGAGGCGGACGGCGGCGCAGACGGGGCGCAGCCGACGATCACCGAGAGCAGGAGCACGGCGAGGGCCGCGAGCGAGGCGGCCTTCGCCCCGCTCGCGACCCGTGCCCGCAGCATCGAGATCAGCGCTCCGCCCGAGCCGCCGCCCGGCGGCGCGCCGCGCCCACGATGAGCGCGATCGCCGCAAGGAGCGTGCCACCGATCACGGCGGCCCACACCGGGGCGCCGGAGTCGGGACCGTTCGTCGCGACCAGCCCGGCCGAACCTGCCGGGACGCTGTCGGGTGCGGAGTGCATGCCGGCGATCGCCACGGTCTGAACGGCGAGTTCGAGGTTGTCGGCCTCGAGGCTGCCCCACGCGTACACGATGGTGTTCGCACCCTCGGCCACCTCGACGTCGGCCGGCCCGAGCACGGGGTCGGTCGTGCCGGTCGCCGCGACCGCGGCAGAGACGGTGCCGGCGGGCAGGTCGAGCTTGGCCTCCTGCGGGTTCGCCAGCGCCGTGATCACGGGAGCTCCACCCGCGAGCACGTCGACGGCGGGTGCCGCGGCGACGTGGCGCACCGTCAGTCGGCCCTGGCCTGCGGCGATCTGCGTCGTGTCGTTCGTGAAGAGCGTCGCGGTCGGATCCCCCGCCTCACTCAGGTGTGCGACGGCGGTGTAGTTCACCCCCGCCTCGAGCGGCAGGTCGATCGGCCCGATCGCGGGCGACGAGGCGTCTGCCGCGTCGGCTGCCGTGATCGCGACCGTGTACGTGCCGGCCGGAAGCTCGAGCGGACCGGCCAGGTCGCCGGGAGCGAAGTCGTCGAGCGTGAGCTCACCGTTGACGTAGACGTCGACCGTGAGGTCGGGGACGCCGTGCAGCACCGACAGCATCGCGTTGTCGGCGGATGCGGCGGTTGCCGGCGCTGCGCCGGCGAACGCCACGAGTGCGCCGGCTCCGAGCGCGGCGACGAGGATCTTCTTCATGGTTTCCTCCAGGTTCGGCCCCACTCGGGGCGGTGATTTGCCTTCACCACCTGATTCCGGAGAATCCATGCGAACGGATGCATCGCATCCGAACTTTTTTCTAGATCACGATGCGCCCACCGGCTCCAACCGCACGATCACGGCCTTCGAGACCGGCGTGTTGCTGCCGATCGCGGTGCTCGAGAGCGAGACGAGCACGTTCGCCTCGGGGAAGTACGCAGCCGCGCACCCCCGTGCCGTGGGGTACGCGACGATGCGCTGGTTCGCCAGCACGCGATCGGGTTCGCCCGGCCACTCGCTCACCACGTCGACCCGCCCGCCGTCGGCGAGGCCGAGCTCGGCGAGGTCGTCGGGATTCACGAAGACGACGTCTCGGCCCTTCTTGATGCCGCGGTACCGGTCGTTGAGGCTGTACACGGTCGTATTGAACTGGTCGTGCGAGCGCAGCGTCTGCAGGATCAGGCGCCCGGGCGGGCACTCGATCGCCTCGAGCGTGTTCGCGCTGAACTGTGCCTTGCCGGTCGCGGTGTGCCAGGTGCGCGAGTCGCGTGGCCCGTTCGGCAGCACGAAGCCGTCGCGGCGCCGCACGTCCTCGTTGTACCGCTCGAATCCGGGGATGACCCGGCTGATGTGGTCGCGGATGACGTCGTAGTCGCGCTCCATCCCGGTCCAGTCGATGCCGCTGGTGTCGCCGAGCGTCGCGCGCGCCATGCCGGCCACGATCGCGATCTCGCTGCGCACGTCGTCGGAGATCGGCGGGATGCTGCCGTGCGACGCGTGCACCGCGCACACCGTGTCCTCCACGGAGACGAACTGCGGACCGGTCTCCTGCAGGTCGACCTCGGTGCGGCCGAGGGTCGGCAGGATGAGCGCCTCCTTGCCGGTGACCACGTGCGACCGGTTGAGCTTGGTCGAGATCTGCACCGTGAAGTCCGCGCCCCGCATTGCGGTCTCGGCGGCCGTCGTGTCGGAGATGGCGCCCACGAAGTTGCCGCCGAGCGCGATGAACACCTTCACCCGTCCGTCGCGCATGGCCTGCAGCGCCTGGACGGAATCGAATCCGTGCCTGCGTGGCGGCTCGAACGAGAACTCCCGCGCGAGTGCGTCCATGAAGACGTCGGGCATCTTCTCCCAGATGCCCATCGTGCGGTCGCCCTGCACGTTCGAGTGGCCGCGGATCGGGGATGCACCGGCGCCGGGCTTCCCGATGTTGCCGCGCAGCAGCAGCAGGTTCACGATCTCCTTGATGGTGTCGACCGCCCGGCGCTGCTGCGTGAGTCCCATGGCCCACGTGATGATCACGCGGTCGGCATCGATGTAGCGAGCCGCGAGGTCGTCGATCTCCTCCGACCTGAGCCCGGTCGCCGCGAGCACCTCCGCCTCGTCGAGGTCGGCAAGGCCTGCGGCGAACGCCTCGTACCCGGCGGTGTGCTCGGCGAGGAACGCGTGGTCGAGCACCGTGCCGGGCGCGGCCGCCTCGGCGTCGAGCACGCGCTTCGACACCGCCTGCAGCAGGGCGAGGTCACCACCCGATCGGATCTGCAGGTGCCGGTCGGCGATGGGCGTGCCCTTGCCGACGACGCCTCGCACCTTCTGCGGGTTCTTGTATCGAATGAGCCCAGCCTCGGGAAGTGGGTTCACCGCGACGATCGAACCGCCGTTGCGCTTCGTCTCCTCCAGCGCGGAGAGCATGCGCGGGTGGTTGGTGCCCGGGTTCTGTCCCATGACGATCACGAGGTCCGACTTGCCGAAGTCGTCATAGGTGATGGTCGACTTGCCGACGCCGAGCACCTCGCCCATGGCGGTGCCCGTCGACTCGTGGCACATATTGGAGCAGTCGGGCAGGTTGTTCGTGCCGTACGCGCGCACGAACAACTGGTAGAGGAACGCCGTCTCGTTCGCGGTGCGCCCGCTCGTGTAGAACGCCGCCTCGTCGGGCGAGTCGAGCCCGCGCAGCCGCTCGCCGATGAGCTCGAACGCGGCATCCCAGCTGATGGGTTCGTACACGTCGCTGTCGGCGGACTTGTACACGGGCTCGATGAGCCGACCCTGCTGGCCGAGCCAGTACTCCGTGGCATCCTGCAACGACGACAGCGGATGCTCGGCCCAGAACGAACGCTCCACCTTCACCGGCGTGGCCTCCCACGTGACGGCCTTCGCGCCGTTCTCGCAGAACTCCAGCTTGTTGCGGTGGCCCGGATCGGGCCACGCGCAGCTCATGCAGTCGAAGCCGTCCTTCTGGTTGATGTCGAGCAGGAGGCGCGCGGCGCGCGTCGGCCCGAGAGCGCGGACCGTCGTGTCGAGCGTGCGGACGATCGCCTCGGCTCCGACCGCCTCCCGCTTGGGGTGCCCGACCTCGAGGTCGGGGTAGTCGGCGTGTTGGGGGATGTTCTTGCTCATGCTGGTACCTCCAGTGTCGCGTCGGCGGGTGTCATCCGCTCATCTCCGGCGTAGACGACGAGGGACGCCCCGCGGACGAAGCCCGCGAGCGTCAGTCCGACCTCGTTGGCGAGGTCGACGGCGAGCGACGAGGCGGCCGATACCGCGGCCAGCGCCGGAATGCCGGCCATGGACGCCTTCTGCGCGAGCTCGAAGCCCGCGCGGCCCGAGACCACCAGCACCGTGCCCCGAAGTGGAAGGCGGTTCTCGCTGAGGGCCCACCCGACCACCTTGTCGACCGCGTTGTGGCGCCCGATGTCCTCCCGAACCACGAGGATCTCGTCGCGTTCCACGTCGACGAGCGCCGCGGCGTGCAGGCCGCCGGTGCGCGTGAACAGCGCCTGCGACTCGCGCATGCGGTCGGGCAGGGCCGCGAGCCACGCCGGATCCAGGCGAACGGGGTCGTCGGCGACCTCGTACGCCGACCTCGACCGGACCGCGTCGATCGAGTCCTTGCCGCAGATGCCGCACGCGCTCGTCATGGTGAGGGCGTGATGCGCCGTCGTCGCGGGCGCGGCGACATCGGGCGCGAGCGTCACATCGACGACGTTGTACTCGCCCGAGCCGTCGATCGGGTCACCGGCGCAATGCCGCGCACCGAGCACGTCGTCGCGACGGCGCAGTACGCCCTCGGAGACGAGCAGGCCCAGTGCGAGCTCGACGTCATGCCCGGGTGTGCGCATGGTGACGGCGAGCGCTCGACCGTTCACGCGGACCTCGAGGGGTTCCTCGACCGTGAGCTCATCCTCGCGACGCGACGTGCGCTCGCCGAGGGTGTAGCGGGCCACGCGGCGGCGTGCCGTGATGCGTGACATTGGATCACCACCGTTCCGTACGAAGTATCCGCAGCACTCCGGCTGCGATGAGTGCCTGCGCCACGAGGTGGCTCGCCATGACGACGAGGTCGTGGAAGGCGAAGTCGTGGCCCGGCAGGAAGCGGCCGAGGCCGAGCACCGAGTGCTCGGAGCGCCTGCGCGTCGCCGCAATGGTCTGGGTCACGTCGTCGTACCTCTCGCGATAGGTATTTCGATGGTATCCCCAACGGCGAGGGCGACCGCCCGGAACATCCATTCCGCGAAAGCCGAAGGAGGCCGCCGGTGCACCCGGCGGCCTCCTGGATTCGGTGGGCGAAGCTCAGCTCACGCCGAGCAGGTCGATCACGAAGATCAGGGTCTTGCCCGAGAGCTGGTGGCCGCCGCCGGCGGGCCCGTAGGCCTTCTCGGGGGGCACGGTCAGCTTGCGGCGACC
>DASUVU010000180.1:0-15113 GCA_036378815.1 Agromyces sp.
GCGTGCCAGCGGGCGGAGTGCGTGCACAACTCGAAGCTCGAGTGCACCGCGGCATCCGTTCGCATCGGTCCTGGCGTCGACGACGCCGACTGCCTCACGTACGAACCGGCCTGACCACCGGCGTTCTGCTCTGAGCGGATCGGACTGTCGAAGCGGGCCGGCCGGCGGTTAGCCTCTCGGCATGGGTGACGTCGTCGAGTTCTCACGTCCGGTGGCTCCGCGCGGATCGAGGCCGCTCTGGCGCCACGTGCTCGGCGAAGTGCTCCGCGGCGAACGGCTCGAGCAGGAGCGCATCCTGACCGAGGTCGCGGCGGCGGCCGGCGTCTCGCCGCAGTACCTCTCCGAGATCGAGCGAGGTCGCAAGGAGCCGTCCTCCGAGATCCTCGGTTCCGTCGCGGGTGCGCTCGGGCTCGACCTGCTGGACGTGGTCGCGCGCGTCGCGGGGCGCCTCGGCGCGAGCCCGGTGGTGCTGCGGCATCCGCTCGACCTCACCGGATCGGCCGCCGGTGCGGTGGTCGCGCCCCCGCACGGGGGAAGTGCCGTCGCGTCCTCCGACGTCTTCCTCCTCGTGGCCTGAACGGGTTTCGAGACGCCGCTTCGCGGCTCCTCAGCGGGCGGGGACCGGCAGCCGCGCGGCCAGCACCCGATCGGCGAGCCCGTACTCGACCGCCGCGGTGGCCGGCAGGATCAGGTCGCGATCGGTGTCGTGCCTGAGCGTCATGGGGTCGCGACCGGTGTCTGCGGCGAGCGCTGCCTAGAGCTCCGCCCGAACGCGCACCACCTCGTCGGCGTGGATGATGAGGTCGGGGATCGACCCGCGTCCCTGCATCGACGGCTGGTGCAGCACGACGCGGCCGTGCGGGAGGATGCCGCGCATCCCCTTCGTGCCTCCGGCGAGGAGCACCGCCGCCGGCCCGCCGGCCTGTCCGACGCACGTGGTCGCGACATCCGGGCGGATGTGCTGCATGGTGTCGTACACCGCGAGCGCGGCGCCGGGAGAGCCGCCCGGTGAGTTCACGTAGAGGCTGATCGGCACGTCACTGCCGTCGGAGGCCAGGTGCAGCAGCTGCGCGATGAGCGCGTTCGCGACGCCGTCGTCGATCTCGGTGCCGAGGTAGACGATGCGCTCCGAGAGGAGGCGGCTGTAGACGTCCATGGTGCGCTCGGTGTTGCCGCGCTTCTCGACGACGTACGGGATCGTGTAACTGGTCATGCCGGTACCTGCAATCCGGTGGTGGGCCGCGGGGCCCGGGGGAGCATCTCGTCGAAGCCGTCGACGACGCGGTCGAGGAAGCCGTACTCCGCAGCCGCCTCGGCGGTGTACCAGCGGTCGCGCAGGGAGTCCTCGATGATGCGCTCGATCGGCTGGCCCGTGTTCTCGGCCGTGATCGCCAGCACGGTGTCGCGCGTGTGGCGCAGGTCGTCGGCCTGCAGCTCGACGTCCACCGCGGTGCCGCCGATGCCCGCCGACCCCTGGTGCATGAGGATGCGCGCATGCGGGAGGGCGAACCGCCTGCCCGGCGTCCCGGCCGTGAGGAGGAACTGCCCCGCGCTGGCGGCCATGCCGACGGCGATGGTCACGACGTCATTGGGAATCGAGCGCATGACGTCCGCGATCGCGAGCATCGCCGAGACCGAGCCGCCCGGTGAGTTGATCCAGAATCGGATGTCGCGCCGCGGGTCGTCGGCCGCGAGGGTGACCAGCTGCGCGCAGATGCGGTTGCCGCCCGCCTGGTCGAGCTCCTCGCCGAGCACGATGATGCGCTCGTGGTACAGCCGCCGGGTCAGCTCGACGTCGATCGGATGGATGGGAGGGGATTCGTTGTCGCTCATGCCTCCAGCGTGCGGCGCCCGCGGCATGCGTGGGGCGAATGCTGCTTGCAGCAGTGCTGCCGTGAGCGGAGCTGCCGTCAGGCGAGCTCGTTGATGAGCTTGACCAGTTCGTCGACGCGGTACCCGTGGCGGCGTGCGAATGCGATGAGGTCCCGTGTCTTCTGGACGACGGAGCCCTGTGCCGGTGTGGCGGCGACAGAGATGCCGCGGCCGCGGCGGAACTCGAGCAGGCCTTCCTCTCGCAGCTGCCGCAGCGCGCGGAGCACGGTGTTCGTGTTGACCCCGAGCACGGCCGCGAGGTCCTTTGCCGGCGGGAGTCGCTCACCCGGCTTCGCCTCGCCCTCGGCGATCGCTCGACGGATCTCCGCCGCGACCTGCTCGTGGAGGTCGGTCGGTTCGGCTCTATCGACCTTGACAGGAATCATGATGCTAGTGATAATAGCACCAAGGACCGGTGTTCCGATGAGTGCAACAACCCCGCTTCGAAGCCCAGCTTGCGCCTCCGAGTTCGACGAGGCCGAGCCGCTCCGGCCAGCCCCGCCTCGCGAGCCGGCCCCCGCGTCCACGTTCGACGAGTCCGCGACGCGCGATCCCGCCGAGCTGCTCATCAAGGAGGCCAGGAGCCGCGCCCGACGGCGGCGCCTCGTCTTCGGCGCCGTCGCTGCTGCGGCGGTCGCCGTCGCTGCGATCGCCGTGACGTCCTCGCTCGATGGCGGGGGCCCTCCGCGCGGCCAGGAAGCTGCCCTCGGTCCACCCGCCGGCACGACGTCCTTCGGGATGTTCGAGCCGTTGCGTGGTCGGATCGTCTACGTGGCGGGCGACGAGCTGAGGGCCATCGACCCGGCCGACCCGTCGTCCGTCCACGCTGTGGCTCTTCCCGACGAACTGGACACGACGTTCGCCGCGGCGGGTTGGTCGGCGGACGGCACGCGATTGGCTCTCGCATCCGAGCACACCGGCAGGACCCTCCTGATGGATGCCGACGGCGGAATCACGCCGGCCCGGAAAGATCTGGGCTGCTGCGCGTACGTGGTCGATCCATGGCTCTCACCCGATGGCACCACCGCCATTGGACTCGTGACGGCCGGCGGGGTTCAGCTCGTCGATCTCGAGGGGGGCGACGCATCCCGCGTCATCGCGCTCGATCCGCCGATCAGAAACCTGGAGCCGGCCTACACGCCCACGCACGCCTGGTCACCCGATGGCAGCCGTATGGCATTCACCGTCAACCACTATGTCGGCACGGACCAGGTGCCGCACGTCTACCTCGTCGACCTCGAGACCGGCATTGCTGGGGAACTGGTCGGCCTCGGGTTCGGCCACATCAGGCATATGACGTGGTCGCCGGACGGCTCCCAACTTCTCGTGGTCGCCGGTCCATGGCGCGCGTCGACCATCCCGACGGCGCAGAACGCGCTGCTGCAGCCCAAGGAGACCGGCCTGTACCTGGTCGACACCGACAGCCCCGCCGCGGGCTCGGCCGCGACGCCGCAGCACATCGCCCAGGGCCACTACGTCACCGCGACATGGTCACCCGATGGCGAACAGATCGCCGCCCTCGATCTCGCACCGTCGAATCAACGTCTGGTCGTCATGAACGCCGACGGCTCGGCATTACAGGTGCTGCTCGGTACTGCTGCGTTCCGCTTCGCGGGCCTGGCGTGGCATCCGATCCGAAGGGACTGATACTCCCCGCCTCTCGGTGGCGAGCCCCCCAGCCGTGTCGCCCACCCCCGATCGAGCCACGAGGGGGGCCGGTAACCAGGATGAGCGCCGGAACAGGTCCTGTACGGCTCTGTGTTGCGCCTCATCCCTGCATTCTCGTGCGGAGACGCGCGTTTCGCGCGCTACTCGACCACCGAAGGGTCAGCTGGCCTGCAGCACCTGGCCCTCGCTGAACTGGCACGAGCTGGCCGACAGGCGGGCGTCGGGGTCGAGGCGGGTGAGGACGGCACCGGTGATGTCGTACAACTGCTCGAGCTGCTCGGGCGTCAGCGCGTCGACCACGAGGTCGCGCACGGTGTCGATGTGTCCGGGGCCCGCCTCGATGAGCAGCCGGAGGCCGGCATCGGTGATCGTGGCGTTCGTGGCGCGGCGATCCTCAGGGCACGGGAAGCGCCGTATGAGGCCTCGATCCTCGAGTCGGCGGGCGACGTGCGAGAGGCGGGGGAGGGTCGCGTTCGTGCGCGAGGCGAGCTCGGTCATGCGCATCGTGCGATCGGGCACGTCGGCGAGTGCCATGAGCGCGACGTACTCGAAGTGGGTGAGCCCGTGGTCGCGCTGGAGTTGCGCGTCGAGGGCCACCGGCAGCAATTGGGCCACCGCGATCAGTCGCACCCAGGCAGCGGATTCCTCGGCGCGCAGTGGCTGGGATGTATCCGTCATGATCCTCATCCTAGCGCATTGGTTGACGCGACAACTGAATGCTGCTATCGTAATAGTTGTCTCAACAAGTAATCGCGTCGAACGGCGCGGAGAGGACCAACACGATATGACCACCGTCAGCATTTTCGGTACCGGCAACATGGGCAACGCGATCGGGGGCGTCATCGCCGCAGGTGGCAACGCCGTGCAGTACATCGCCGAAGGCTCGAACGACCCGATCACGGGCGACATCGTCGTGCTCGCCGTTCCGTACCCCGCCATCGCCGGCATCGTCGAGGCCCGTCGCGACCAGCTCGCGGGCAAGATCGTCGTCGACATCAGCAACCCGCTCGACTTCGAGACCTTCGACTCGCTGGTCGTCCCCGCCGACAGCTCCGCCGCGGCCCAGCTCGCCGAACTGCTGCCCGAGTCGCGCGTGCTCAAGGCGTTCAACACCACCTTCGCCGGCACCCTCGTCGCGAAGACCGTCGGCGGCCTCCCCACGACCGTGCAGATCGCCGGTGACGACGTCGAGGCCAAGAAGGCCCTCGCCGAGGTCGTGCGCGCCGGTGGCGTGAACGCGATCGACGCCGGTCGACTCACCCGCGCTCGTGAGCTCGAGGCCGTCGGCTTCCTGCAGCTCACGCTCGCCGCGCAGGAGAAGATCAGCTGGACCGGCGGCTTCGCCGTCGCTGCCTGAGTCCGAGGCCCGATCTCCACGAAGGGCGCGGTGTGTCGATACGCGACACGCCGCGCCCTTCGGCAACGGGTTCGAGGGTCAGCGACCCTCGCCCCGAAGATAGGCGAGCTGGGCGCGAACGGATGCCTCGGCTGCGAATCGCACCGAGGCATCCGTGTCTGCGTACACGACGTCGGTGACGGCCTCGACCGACGCGTCGTCACCCAGCTTCCGGAGGGCGGCCCGAACCTGGTCGAGCCGTAGGGCGCGGTGCGCGAGGTAGTCGTCGCAGACCGAGGCGAGGTCGCGCAGCACCGGGCCGTGACCCGGCAGCACCGCCACGGGTCCTCCCGCCGCGCGGCCGTGTGCGAGCAACCGCTCGAGTGAGGCCAGGTACGGGCCGAGGGCCCCGTCGGGGTCGGCGATGATCGTCGTGCCACGCCCGAGCACGGTGTCGCCGGTGACGATCGTGCCGTGGTCGTCGTCGTTCGGCAGGGCGAAGCAGACCGAGTCGGAGGTGTGGCCCGGCGTCGCCACGACATCGAGCTCGACTCCGGCGGCCGTGATGCGCTCGCCGTCGACGAGCGGTTCGGCACCGATGCAGAAGGCCCGGTCGACGGCGCGCACCGGTGCGCCCGTGAGCTCCGCGAACTCGGACAGCGCCTCACTGTGGTCGGCGTGGTGGTGCGTGAGCAGCACGAGCTCCACCTGCCCGTAGGAGGCGAGACGCTCGAGGTGCGCGGCATCCGACGGCCCCGGATCGACGACGATCACCGACGGCGAGTCCGCCGAGCGCAGCACGAACGAGTTCGTGCCGTCGAGCGTCATCGGTCCGGGATTGGGCGCCCGTACGAGGGTGGCGAGCGGGGAGACGGCCTCGTCGTCGGCGTGGCGGAGTCGCGACAGCTGCATGCCCGAAGTGTAGTCGCGCGCACTGCGACGGCCGCATGACGACCGGTGCGCGAAGCGGTTGACCGGCCTAGTCTGAACACATGGACAGCGACCTTGAATCCCTGACGAACGACGAGGTTCCGGGCTCGGCCGCCACCGTCGTGCTCCTCCGTGATGGTGAGCGCGGCCTCGAGGTGCTCCTGGCCGAACGGCCCCGCGACCGGGGGTCGTTCGCCGGCGCGTGGGTGTTCCCGGGCGGCGCGGTCGACGAGGCGGATGCCGCCGGCGGCCGGGTCGACAGCGAAGACGCCGCGCGCCGCGCCGCCGTGCGTGAGACCCGTGAGGAGATCGGCCTCGAGCTCGACCGCTACGACCTCGTGCCCTTCTCGCACTGGACGCCCCCGAAGGGCTCGCCCAAGCAGCTCGGCACCACCTTCTTCGCGGTGCGGGTACCCGACGGGGAGATCCGGCCCGACCCGAACGAGGTGATGGCGGTCGAGTGGATCCGACCCGTCGACGCCCTCGACCGGCACTCCGCCGGCAGCATGACGCTGTGGCCGCCGACGTGGGTCACCCTGCATGGGCTGCAGGGTGCGGCATCCGTCGAGGAGGCGCTGGCCGAGCTGCGATCGGGCGACATCACGCCGTATGTCAGTCGGTTCAGCGACGACCGCTCGGCGATCATCTGGCAGGAGGACGACGAGTACGAGGCCGAGCGCAGGCACCAGGACAACCGTCCCGACGTACCCGACGACGCGCCCGACGCCGAGGGGAACCAGCACCGGCTCGTGATGGACCGACTTCCGTGGGTCTACATCAACACGCTGGGAACCGGATTCTGACCGCGTGACCGTCGACGTCACGGTCGTCGGCAGCGGCCCCAACGGGCTGGTCGCCGCGGTCGTGGCCGCCCGCGCCGGGCTCTCGGTGCGGGTGCTCGAGGCCGAGTCGTCGATCGGCGGCGGCGTGCGCTCCGCCGGGCTCACCCTGCCGGGATACTGGCACGACGTCTGCTCGGCCGTGCATCCGGCCGCGCTCGCGTCGCCGGTGTTCCGACGGCTCGGGCTGCTCGACCGAATCGACTGGATCGTGCCGGAGGTCTCGTACGCGCATCCGCTCGACGGCGGGCGGGCCGGCGTGGCGTGGCGCGACCTCGACCGCACGGTCGAGGGTCTCGGCGCCGACGGACGAGCATGGCGACGCCTCATCGCGCCGCTGCTCGCGCGGCAGCGCGGAGTCTCGGAGTTCACCGGGTCGCAGCTGCTCCGGGTACCGCGCGACCCGATCGCCGTGCTGCGCTTCGGACTGCGCGCCCTCGAGCAGGGCAGCTCGGTCTGGACCTCGAGATTCTCGGGGGACGTCGCGCCCGCGCTCTTCACCGGGGTCGTGGCCCATGCGGCCGGCCGCATGCCGTCGCTCGCACCGGCGGGCGCGGGTCTCCTGCTCGCCATGCACGCCCATGGCGTGGGCTGGGGCTTCCCGCGGGGCGGCTCGCAGGTCATCGCCGACGCGCTCGCCGACGAGGTTCGCTCGCTCGGCGGTCGGGTCGTGACGGATGCTCCGGTGCGGAACCTCGCGGAGGTGACGGGCGGCGCAGGGGTCGTGCTGCTCGACACCGCTCCCGAGCTGCTGCTCACGGCCGACCTTCCGTGGAGCTATCGTCGAGCCATCCGCCGCTACCGGTACGGGTCGGGCGTCGCGAAGGTCGACTTCGCGCTCAAGGGTCCGGTGCCGTGGACGAACCCCGATGTGGCGCTCGCGCCCACGGTGCACCTCGGCGGCAGCAGGGACGAGATCGCCGCCGCCGAGAACGCGGTGGCGCGCGGGCTGCAGCCCGCCGTCGACGACGCCGCGCCGCGGCATCCGTACGTCCTCGTGACGCAGCCGAGCGTGCTCGACCCGACCCGCGCGCCGCCCGGCAGGCACGTGCTCTGGGCCTACACCCACGTGCCGGCCGGGTCGACGCTCGACGCCACCGAGCTCATCACCCGCGAAGTCGAACGGTTCGCGCCTGGATTCCGCGATCTCGTGCTCGGGTCGTCGCAGCGCACTGCGACCGACCTCGCCGCCCGCAACGCCAACTACATCGGCGGGGACATCTACGCCGGGGAGCTCAGCATGTGGCAGCTCGTGAAGCGCCCGGTCGTGTCGACCCGGCCGTGGCGCACGCCGATTCGCGGGGTGTACCTGTGCTCGAGCGCGACACCCCCCGGGCCCGCAGTGCACGGCATGAACGGGTGGTACGCGGCGAGGCTCGCGCTGAAGGAGCACTTCGGGATCGAGTGAGGCATCCTGCGCCTCTCGACCACTGGTTGCGCCCGGGCGTACCGTGAAGGCGTGGACTGGGTCGGCTGGTTCGACGCGCACGACTACGAGATCGCCCGGCAGGTGCTGCAACGCGGGGTCGGCGCGCTCGCGTTCGTCGCGTTCCTGTCGACGCTGAACCAGTTCCGCCCGCTGCTCGGCGAGCACGGGCTGATGCCGGTGCCCGAACTGCTCCGCCGCGCGTCGCGCCTGCGCGGTCCGAGCGTGTTCCGGTGGGGGTACACCGACCGGCGCCTCGTGGCGCTGGCAGTCGCAGGGCTCGTACTCGCGGCATCCGTCGTCGTGGGACTCCCGCAGTTGGGGCCGCCGTGGGTGCCGATGCTCGCCTTCCTCGCGCTCTGGATCGGCTACCTGTCGATCGTGAACGTCGGGCAGACGTTCTACGGGTTCGGGTGGGAGATGCTGCTGTGCGAGGCGCTCTTCACCGTGGCGTTCCTCGGCTCGAACGATCAGCCGCCCCCGATCACGATCCTCGTGGCGACCTGGTGGCTCGTGTTCCGACTCGAGTTCGGCGCCGGCATGATCAAGATCCGCGGCGGGCGCGAGTGGCGCGACCTCACGGCGCTGATGTACCACCACGAGACGCAGCCCATGCCGAACCCGATGAGCAGGCAGGCGCACCTGCTGCCGAAGTGGTTCCACCGAGGCGAGGTGCTCGGCAACCACTTCGCCCAACTCGTCGTGCCGTTCTTCCTCTTCGTGCCCGGCCCGGTCGGCTCGGCCGCCGCCGTGATCGTCATCCTCACCCAGCTGTGGCTCATCGTCACCGGCAATTTCGCGTGGCTCAACTGGATCACCGTGGTGCTCGCGGCATCCGCCATCTCGGATTCCGCCTGGCACTGGGCGATCCCGGCGATTCCGGCCGACCTGGGCACGGATGCCGCCACGACGCCGCTCTGGTGGGTGATCGTGGTGCTCGCGGCATCCGCCCTGCTGCTCGTGCTCAGCTGGTGGCCGATCAAGAACCTGCTCTCGCGGCGCCAGCTCATGAACGCCAGCTTCAACCGGTGGATGCTCGTGAACGCCTACGGCGCATTCGGCACCGTCACGAAACGGCGTATCGAGATCGTCGTCGAGGGCACCCTCGCCGAGGATCCGGACGCCATGGACGCCGCCTGGTACGAGTACGGCTTCAAGGGCAAGCCCGGCGACCTGCACGCGGTTCCGCGGCAGTGGGCGCCGTACCACCTGCGGCTCGACTGGCTGATGTGGTTCCTGCCACTCGGTCGCATGTGGGAACCGTGGTTCGAGGTGTTCCTGCTGCGACTGCTCGAGGCGGATGACGCGACGCTTCGCCTGCTCGCGGTGGATCCGTTCGACGGATCACCGCCGCGATGGGTGCGGGCGCGCGCCTACCACTACCGGTTCACCACCCGGCGGCAGTTCCGCGAGACGAACGGGGCACGGTGGACGCGCACGCTCGAGGGCGAGGTCATCGGGCCCGCGGCCCTGCGGTAGGCGCCGCGTACGACATGGACGGGGCTGAGCACAACCCCCCGTCCGGAGGCACGCGCCACGGATACTCTGGCCACACGCATGCGTCAGTCGATGCGAGCGTACGCCGAACCCGAGGCGCGCGGCACATCAGGAGATGACCATGATCGATCACCGTCCGGCGGACACGGCACCTGCCATGCCCGCCTCCGACCGCAGGAAACGCTACGACTTCCGAGAGCACATCGGCTCCGGCGGCATGGCCGATGTCTACCGGGCACGCGACACGGCACTCGGCCGCGACGTCGCGGTGAAGGTGTTCCGAGCGCAGGACGACACGGTCGCTGACCTGCAGCGACGAGAGCGCGAGATCCGGATGCTGAGCCAGCTCAATCACCCAGGGCTCGTCGGCGTCCACGACGCGGGCACGCTCCTGCACGAGGGCACCCCGCGTCGCTACGTGGTGATGGAGTACGTCGCGGGCCGTTCGCTCGCGCACAGGCTCGCCCGGGGCCCGCTGAAGCCGCGGCAGGTGGCCGACCTCGGCGCCCAAATGGCGGATGCGTTGACCTACGTGCACGGGCACTCGATCGTCCACCGCGACGTGAAGCCCGAGAACATCCTCGTGGCCGAGGTACCCACGCTCGGCTACACCCTGATGGCCAAGCTGGCGGACTTCGGAGTGGCGCAGTTCATCGACGGCTCCCGACTGACGAGCGACGGCGCGATCATGGGCACCGCGGCCTACATCTCACCCGAGCAGGCGCGCGGCGAGGAGGTCGGCGCCCCGAGCGACGTCTACTCGCTCGGGCTGGTGCTGCTCGAGGCGCTGCGCGGAGAGCGCGAATACACCGGCAGTGCGATCGAGGCCGCACTGGCCCGCCTGCATCGCCCGCCGAGCATCCCCGACGACCTGTCCGACGAGTGGAAGCGCCTGCTCGAGGCCATGACCGCCACCGATCCGGCGGAGCGGCCGACCGCCCACGACGTCGCCGCGACGCTGCGCGACATCATCCGCAGCATGATCATGACCGGACGCGGCAAGCACGATGTGACGCGCGGTGGGCGGCGTGCAGGCACCCCGTCCGGCGTCACGCGACGGGCGGGCACCGCGATCATCGCCAGTGCCCTCGCCGGTGGAGCCGCCGTCGCGATCGGCCTCGTCGCGGGAACCGCCGTCGGTGTCATCCCGTTCTGACGCCGCGGAGACGACCGCGCTCCAAGAGCTTTCGGCGCGGCGCGCAGCCGCGATGGCCCGAGCGCGTAGCGTCGCAACCATGTGGAGACGCAAGCGACCTCTCGCGCTCGAGGAGCCGCCCGCCGCCGAAGTCACCGGGAGCGCGCACACCGAAGCACCCGAGGTGAAGATCCGTGCGTTCCGGATCGGATTCGTCGGGGCGATCGGCGTGCTGCTCGCGGTGCTGCTCGGCGGCATCGTCGGGCAGCTGGGCACCGTCATCCTGTACGTCGCGCTCGCGCTGTTCCTCGCGCTCGGCCTCGACCCTGTCGTGAGCTGGCTGCAGAGCCGCGGGATGCCGCGCTGGGTCGCCATCCTCCTGGTCTTCATCGGGGTGATCGGCATCTTCGTGGGGCTCATCGCCACGATCGTGCCGATCGTGATCGAGCAGACGACGATCATCGTCGAGGACTGGGACTCGATCGTCGAGAACGTGCGCAACAGCGATTTCGTCGCCTGGCTGAACGCGCTGAGCGGATCGGGGCACACGATCCAGGACGCCATCGACTCGGCGGGCGAGTGGCTCGCGGATCCCGCCAACCTCGGCGCCCTCGGCGGCGGCATCCTCGCCGTCGGTGCCGGCATCGCCGGCGGCCTGACCGGCGCGGTCATCGTGCTCATCCTCACCCTCTACTTCCTCGCCTCGCTCGACTCGATGAAGCGCTACGCGGCCCGGTTCGTGCCCGCCAGCTCGCGCGCCGGATATCGCTCGGTGTCCGAGGAGATCACCGGGTCGGTCGGCCGTTACGTGATCGGGCAGGTGAGTCTCGGCGCCCTCAACGGCGTGCTGAGCCTCATCTTCCTCTCGATCATCGGGGCGCCCGCGCCGATCCTGCTCGCGTTCATCGCGTTCCTGTTCTCGCTCGTGCCGTTGGTCGGAACCCTTACGGGAGCCGTCATCATCACCCTCGTGTGCCTCGCCGCGTCACCGGCGACCGCGCTCGCCGCGGCGATCTACTACCTGATCTACATGCAGGTCGAGGCGTACGTGCTGAGCCCGCGCATCATGAACCGGGCGGTCGCCGTGCCGGGCGCCCTCGTGGTCATCGCGGCGGTCGCCGGTGGAACCCTGGGCGGCGTGCTCGGGGCGCTCGTCGCCATCCCGGTGGCAGCGTCGCTGATCATCATCATCGAGAAGGTCGTGTTCCCCCGGCAGGACGCGATGTAGGCGACGGATGCCGCGACGCATCGCCGCGGCATCTGCTCATCGAGCTCGTCAGGTCCGCATGATCGAGCCGCCGGCGCGCACCCGGGAGACCGCGTCGACGGTCGCGGCGAGGATCAGCACGCTACCCGTCACGACGAGGTTGACACCCGCCGGCAGGTTCAGCAGGCCGAGGCCGTTCGTGATCACCGCGATCACGAGGGCACCGATCGCGGCGTGGAGGAGCCGGCCGCGTCCGCCGAAGAGGCTCACGCCGCCGACCACCGCGGCGGCGACGCCCGACAGCACGATCTCGCGTCCTGCGGCGGCGTCGACGGAGCCGACCTTGCTGATCGAGAAGAGTCCCGACACGACCGCGAGGGTGGAGCAGCAGATGAATGCGGTCCAGCGGATCAGCATGACCTTCACGCCGGAGCGGCGAGCGGCCTCGGCGTTGCCGCCGATGGCGTAGAGGTAGCGCCCGTAGCGGGTCCGGTCGAGCACGAACGTGCCGATCCAGAGGATGACGAGCACGATCGGCACGACGATCGGCACGCCCTCGACGACGCCGACCGACTGGCCGCGGTTGCGGCTGAGGATCGCGATCGCAGCGCCGCCGACCACCGCGATGACGCCGAGCTTGATCCACACGAGCGCGATGGTGCGGTTCGCGACGCCGGCCCGCTTGCGGCGGGCGCGGTCCCAGAACGACGTCGCCGCGGAGACGGCGAGGATCACGCCGAGCATGGCCCAGCCGGCCCAGACCGGCATGTTCGAGTTCTGGATCGCGGTGATCTCGGGAATCTGCACCCGGTACAGGCCGCCGGCGCCGATGATCATCAGGGTGATGCCCTGGAAGCCGAGGAACAGGCCCAGGGTCACCACGAACGATGGGATGCCGACTCTCGCGACGAAGAATCCGATGAACGTGCCGGTGAGGAGGCCCACGGCGAAGGCGACGGCGAGGGCGAGCGGCCAGGGCACCCCGTTCACGTTCACGAGCACGATGAACAGCGCCATCGTCATGCCGCTCGTGACACCGGCCGACAGGTCGATCTCGCCGAGGAGGAGCACGAACACGAGCGCCATGCCGAGCATGACCAGCGTGGCGGCC
This sequence comes from Agromyces sp., assembly GCA_036378815.1. Classification (GTDB taxonomy): domain Bacteria; phylum Actinomycetota; class Actinomycetes; order Actinomycetales; family Microbacteriaceae; genus Agromyces. The sequence goes on from DASUVU010000180.1 coordinate 13,022, forward strand.
TGGGTGAGGAGGTTCGCGAAGTTCCGTTCGGTGAGGAAGAACGGGCTGAGGAAGCTGAACAGGATCGTCAGGACGACGAAGCCGCCGACCGCGGGCAGCGCACCCATGTCGCCGCTGCGGAGCCGCTGGAGGTACGCGCGCGCCTGGTCGCCCACCGTGCCTTCCTGGCCGCTGCCGATGAGGTCGGGGGCGACGTCGGACGCAGACGTGTCGGGCGCGATCGTGCCGGGAGGTGTCGGGTTCGCGTTCATGCGTTCATCCCCTGCTGGGTCTTGGCGCCGGTGATGTACCCCACCACGTCGTCACGGGTGGTCTGCTTCGCATCGAGGGAGGCGACCATCTGCCCGAGGTAGAGCACGTTGATGTGGTCGGCCACCTCGAACACGTCGACCAGGTTGTGGCTGATCAGGATCACCGCGACGCCCTGCTCGGCGAGCCGGCTGACCAGGTGCAGCACCTGCTCGGTCTGCGCGACGCCCAGGGCCGCGGTCGGCTCGTCGAGGATGACCACCCGTGCCTTCTTGAGCACTGCACGGGCGATGGCGACGGTCTGCCGCTGCCCCCCGGAGAGGCTCGCCACCTTCTGGCGCACCGACTTCACGGTTCGCACCGACAGCGATCGGAGGGTGTCGGACGCCTCGCGCTCCATGAGTCCCTCGTCGAACGTGCCGAACTCGGTCTCCTCGCGACCGAGGAACATGTTCTGCACGATGTCGAGGTTGTCGCAGAGCGCGAGGTCCTGGTAGACCACCTCGATGCCGAGACGCGCGGCGTCGCGCGGCGTATGCAGGTTGACCGGCTCGCCGTCGAAGCGGACGACGCCGCCGTCATACGGCTGGACGCCGGCGAGGCCCTTGATCAGGGTTGACTTGCCGGCACCGTTGTCTCCGACGAGCGCGGTGACCCGGCCGGGGTACGCCTGGAGAGCGACCCCCTTCAGCACGCTGACCGGACCGAAGCTCTTGACGACTCCCTCGAGCTCGACGATCGGCGCGACTGCGGTGCGTGCATCGAGGGTCGTATCAGTGGCCGTTTCCATACCGGTTCCTTCCGACGACACTGTCTGGCTCTCAGTGTGGCACTCGGCGGCCGACCATGGGAGCAGGGGATCGAGGCCCCGGAACCCGACGGAGGTACCGCCGGGCCCGGGGCCCCGAGGATGGTGCGACTACTGGATGCCGAACTCGCCGCACTTGGCCTGGACCTCGCCCTGGCACAGTTCTGCGGCATCGGCGTCGCCGGCGTCGACGACATCGGCGACCTGTTCGGGTCCGACGAGCTGCGGCGTCACGGCGATGTACGGCGTGCCGTCCTCGAGCTCCTGGTCGGCCTTCGGCGTCTCGCCCTTCAGCAGACCGACCGCGAGCTCCACCGCGGCATCCGCCTCGAGCTTGATCGGCTTGTAGACCGTGGCGGTCTGCTTGCCGAGCAGCACGTTCTGCAGGCCCGCGATCGAGGCATCCTGACCCGAGACCGGAACGACGAGGCCGTTCTTGTCGAGGATCGTGATGACGCCCGCCGCGTTGGTGTCGTTCGCGACCCAGACTGCGTCGACCTTGCCACCGAGCGAGGTCAGCGCCTGCTCGAAGTTCGTGGCGGACTTCTCACCGTCCCACACGCCCGGGGGCTCGGCGGCCGGCTTGATGCCCGCTGCCTCCATGACCTTGACGGCACCCTCCTTGAACATGGCGGCGTTGCCGTCGGTGGGGTCTCCGCCCATGTACACGACGACGGCAGTGGCCGGGTCCTTGTCGAGCGCCTTCAGGCCGTCCACGACCATCTGGCCCTCGAGCTCGCCGACCTTCACGTTGTCGAACGACACGTAGTAGTCAGCACCCGTGAAGGGACGGTCGTAGGCGATGACGGGGATGCCCTCGGCCTTGGCCTTCTCGGCGACACCGGGCGCGGCGCCCTGATAGTCGACCAGCAGCATCACGCCGCACCCCTTGGTCAGCATCTGGTCGCCGATGGTGGAGTACTTCTGCACGTCGCCCTGGGCGTTCTGGATGTCGGTCTCGAAGCCGGCGGCGTCGAGGCCCTCCTCCAGGTACTTGCGGTCGAGGTTCTCCCAGCGGGGCGAGGATGCGGCGTC
>DASUVU010000181.1:0-2837 GCA_036378815.1 Agromyces sp.
GGCATGGCGCGGTGTGCGATGAGCGAGCCGATGCGCAGCCCGGCCGCTGCGAGTGCGAGCCCTCCGACGACCGAGACGGAGAGGTACGCGACGGCGAGCCATGCCTCGCCCGCCCGCGTGAGCACGATGAGCCCGGCCATCACCGCCGAGAGCGTGGTGAACGAGCCGATCACGCCCGACCCGAGACCGGCCTTCAGCCAGGTGGGCGTCGACGGGCGGGTCCAGAGTCCTCCGGCCAGCCAGCCCAGCACGAACGAGCCCACCAGGTTCACGACGAGGGTCTCGACCGGGAACTCGCCGTCGCCGGGCGCGAACGCCAGGTCGAACACGAGCCGGAGGCCGGTGCCGATGAGGCCGCCCACGGCGACGGCGAGATACGCGCGCACCCCTGCAGGTTATGTCGTCGGGGAGGCGAGTTCGACGACCCAGTCGTTCGTGTGCAGGACGTTGCCGGGGGAGATCTCGAAGTCGAGCTCGCCGAGCAGCGTGAACCCCGCCTTGCGGCACACGGCGTTCGATGCGGGGTTGTCGACCCGCGGATACGCGTGCACGGGCAGGGTCTCGCCCGCCGCTCTCGCCCGGTCGAGCATCGCGATCACGGCGGCCGGCGCGATGCCGCGGCCGCGATACTCCTCTTCAACCGACCATCCGGCCTCGAGCGCCGGCTGCCCGCCGACGTCGTGGTGCCAGTAGCCGACGAGGCCGACGCCCTCCGGGTGCCCCGGGATCACGATGCGGAACTCGCAGCCAGTGCCCTCGCGCTCGAGGCGGAGGTATCGCTCATGGCGAGCGATCACCTGCTCGTCGGACTCGACGCCGCCCAGCTGGTCCATGAGCTCGGGCGTGTTCGCGCGTCGCACCACGTCGAGGTCGTCGGACGACAGGGGCACGATCTCGACGTCGGTCATTCCCTCATCGAAGCACGTGCGACCGACGCCCGGCGGATTCGCCAAGCATGCGACCCCCGAAGACACCGAGTTGCCCGAATTTCGCCGGATTCGGGCAACTCGGGGTTGGGGAGGCTGCTCAGCGCTCGGCGAACGTCGCCAGCACGTCGGCGCGGACCTGGGCGAGGCGAGCCTTGAGCAGGTTCACGGCCTCGGAGCTCACGCGTCCGCGATGCGCCTGGTTGCGCAGGTCGGTGCGCACCTGCTGGCGGAACTCGCTCAGCACCAGGTCGGCCTCGTGCACGGCGCGGTTCGAGTCGACGTGCAGGTTCGCGGTGCCGCCGCCGCTCGCCTCGCTCGCCGGAGTTCGCGTCGCGGTGCGCTTGGCTTCGCGCGCGGCACTGGCGAGCTCGGCACGGAGCGAGCGCATCGCGTCGTTCACCTCGGCGCGCACGCCGTCGGCGAGGCGACGGACGGAATCGGTGAGGTCGTCTTCGATGGCGTCGAGCTCGTGGCGCCGTGCGTCGAGCTCGGCCCGACCGGCATCCGTGATCTCGTAGACGGTCTTGCGACCGTCGGTCGACTTCGTGACGAGTCCCTCCTCCTCGAGCTTCGCGAGGCGCGGGTAGATCGTGCCGGCGCTCGGGCTGTACGTGCCGCCGAACCGATCGGAGAGGGCCTGGATCAGCTCGTACCCGTGCCGCGGCTGCTCCTCGAGCAGCGCGAGCAGGTAGAGCCGCAGGTGGCCGTGGGCGAAGACGGGCGGGGTCATGCCGAGGCACCGCCCTCGTTCGCCTCGTGGCCGGCTGTGGCATCCGTCGTCCCTGTCGCGGAGCGGGCGCCGGTGCTTGCGCCCGCGCCGACGGGAGCCCGGTGCATCACCGAGATGTTGCCCGAGACGCTGTTGGCGCCCAGGTCGAGCCACTGGCCGGCGAGCTCGCCGACGACACGCTCGAAGCCCTTGCCGAGCAGGCCCTTGATCGAGGAGTCCTCGAGGAGCACGGTGCCGCCGACGGTGTTGATGCGGTAGCGCGCGCCCGAACCGGGGACGAATCGCACCGTGAGGTTGCCCGAGACCGTGTTCGTGTCGATGCGGTCGGGCGTGCCGTAGGCGTCGACGATCATGCTGCCCGACACCGTGTCGGCGTTGAACGCGACGACGTCACCCGTGGCGACGACGTCGCCCGACACGGAGTGCGCGGTGATGCGCCCGGTGTGGTTGCCGGCGGAGATCTCGCCCGACACGCTCGAGAGCTCGACGTCGCCCTCGTGGCTGTCGAGCACGACATCGCCCGAGACGGTGCTCAGCTTCGCGTCGGTCTGGAACCCCGAGACGAGCGCCTCGCCCGAGACCACGCCGAGCTTCATCGCGACGTGACGCGGCGCGAGGATCGACACCTCGGCCTTCGCGTTGCCGACCCAGCCCTTGAAGGCCTCGATGAAGTTGTCCCATCGCAGCTGCGGGTGGTCGATCTCGAGGCTGTCGCCGTCGATCTCGATCCTCAGGTCCTTGCCGGTGACCCCCGAGACCTCGACGCGTGCGCCCGGCTCGTCGTGCGCGATCACGTCGACCTTGCCTCCGATGAGGCTGACCTTGAGCTTGCGCACGAGCTCGATGTCGATGACCCGGCTCTCTCCGGGTGCGATGACCCACTTCTCGATGGCCATGGTGTACTCCTTCATTACGGACGAGTGGATGCCGCGGCATCCGGAGCCCTAGGAATCTGTATCGCGATATATCGCGTTGCTGTCCATCTCAAGATATATCGCGTTACCGGCCGACGCAAGCGCAATGCAGAGAATCGGATGCCGCGGCCGCTTGACATTGACGTAGCGTCAACCTCTAGCGTGGCATGCGTGGGCAGAACCGCCCGACGATCACGAGAGGAGCCAGCCGTGGACTGGTCGATCCAGGAGATCGCCAAGGTCGCCGGGACGACGAGTCGTACC
>DASUVU010000182.1:0-4071 GCA_036378815.1 Agromyces sp.
CCGACCAGCTGCCCGAAGGGCTCGAGGCGATCAGCGGATGGCTCCCGCTCACCTACGCGATCGAGGCGCTCACCGCCGTCGCCGACGACAGCGAGGACGCCGCCTGGATCGCGTCGAAGCTGCTCGTCGTGATCGCCTGGATCGTGGGCTCGATCGTGCTCGGCTCGATCACGCTCCGGCGACGCACCCCGTAGTCGCTCACGGTCCGAGGACGCGATCGAGGTGCGGGTTGGCGAAGCGTCGCTCGGGGTCGAGCTCGTCGCGCACCCGCAGGAAGTCGTCGAACCGCGGATACCGCGGGCGCAGCGTCTCGGCGGTCTGCGTGTGCATCTTGCCCCAGTGCGGGCGTCCGCCGTACGAGCGCATGACGGCCTCGACGGCGCCGAAATACTCTCGCGGGTCCTCGCGGAAGTAGCGGTGCACCGCGATGTAGCCCGATTCGCGGCCGAATGCGGTCGAGAGCCAGTTGTCGTCGGATGCCGCGGCCCGCACTTCGATCGGGAAGCTGATGCTCCACCGCTTTCGCTCGATCAGCGCCCGCACATCGCGCACCGCCTCGGGGATGGCCTCGAGCGGGATCGCGTACTCCATCTCGCGGAAGCGGACGGCGCGGTGGCTGGTGAACACCTCGGGCGAGAGGTCGGCGAAGTGCCGGTGGCCGGTCGCCTTCTCGACCAGCCGCGCGAAGTGGGGCGTGGTGCCGGGCGCCATCCGGCCGACGGCGCAGATGCCTCGGTAGACCCCGTTGGCGAGAAGCTCGTCGCCGAACCAGCGCGAGACGCGCCCGAGTGGTTCGCGCGCCGCGTCACCGGGCAGCCGGGTATTCGCCTTCGTGAGCGCGGTCTCCGTGTGCGGGAACCAGTAGAACTCGAAGTGGTCGCGCTCTCGCACACGGTCCATCCACTCGTCGAGCACCAGGGCGAACGGCTCGGGCCGCTCCTCTGCCCGAAGCACGAACCGCGGGACGAGCTGCAGCGTCACGTCGATGAGCACGCCGAGCGCGCCCAGGCCCACCCGCACGGCCGGAAGCAGCTCGGGCCGCTCGGTCTCGCTCACCCGCAGCAGCTCCCCGGTGCCGGTCACGAGCGTGACGGCGACGACCTGCGTCGCGATGCCGCCGAAGGCCAGACCCGTGCCGTGGGTGCCGGTGGAGATCGCCCCCGAGATCGTCTGCCGGTCGATGTCGCCCATGTTCGCCATGGCGAGGCCGTACGGTTCGAGCAGGTGACGGAGCCGGTGCAGCGGCGTGCCCGCGCCGAGCGTGATCCGGCCGGTCGCGGCATCCGCCTCGATCACACCCGAGAGGTCCGCGAGGTCGAGCTGCACGTCGGGCGCCACCGCGATGCCGGTGAAGCTGTGCCCCGAGCCGACCGGCTTCGCGCGCAGGCCGGATGCCGCGGCGGCACGAACGGCGCGCTGCACCGCCCCGGCGTCCGCCGGTCGTTCCACCCGGTGCGGCCGTACCGCCTCCGTCCTGGCCCAGTTGCGCCACATCGCGCCCGTCGCCGTCATAGGAACGCCTTCCCCTCGCCTCGATAGGTGGGCACGACTGCGACGACCACATCCCCGTCGACCACGGCGAACGTGTCGAGGTGCTCCGACAGCTCGCCCGATTTCGTGTGGCGGAACCAGACGCGGTCGCCGACGCGCAGTCGTCGGGCCGCGGCACCCCGCAGCGGCGTCTGCACCTCCCCCGCCATCTCGCGCGGCTCCATTCGAAGACCGTCGGGCCAGACGGGTCTCGGCATCCGGTCGACCGCCGGCGGACCACTCGCGACCCAGCCGCCGCCCAGCACCGTCACGTGCTCCGGCGCGGGCCTGCGCACGACGTCGAGCGCGAAGGCCGCGGCCGGCGCCGGCGTGAACTGGGTGTACCCGTCGAAGAGGTGGCCGCCGAAGATGCCCGACCCGGCGGCGATCTCGGTGATCGAGGCATCCGCCGCCGTCGCCTCGAGCGAGCCGGTTCCGCCGCCGTTCACGAACTCGAGGTCGGCGTGCTCGCGTACCGCCGCCACCGCCCGTGCACGCCGTTCGACGAGCTCGGGCATCGAGCGCGACTGCATCCACCGGTTCACCGCGCCATCGACGGGTCGGCCGACCGGTCGGGTCGCGACGCCCGCTATCTGCGCCTCGTACGACATCATGCCGACGAGCTCGAAGCCAGCGCGGTTCGCGATGTACGCCGCCAGTGCGCCGGCCTCCGAAGGGTCGTGCACCGGGGAGCGGCGCACCCCGATGTGGCCGAGCACGGGGGCGTCCCACGATGCATCGAGCTCGAGGCAGACCCGGATCGGCTCGCGCGCCCCGGGAGGCAGCACCGAGTCGACGAGGTCCAGCTGGTCGGGCGAGTCGACCATCAGGGTGATGCGGCCCGCCAGGTCGGGGTCGAGAGCCAGTCGACGGATGCTGCCGCGCTCCGCCGTGGGATAGCCGACGACCACGTCGTCGACCGTGTCGGCGAGCCAGAGCGCCTCGGCGAGCGTGTACGCGAGCACCCCGCGGTATCCCGGGAGGCGAAGGAGCGCCTCGACGACCTCGCGGACCCGGATGGACTTCGACGCGACCCGGATCGGCGTGCCGTTCGCACGACGCCGCATGTCGTGGGCGTTGTGCCGGAGCGCCCCGAGGTGCAGCGCGCCGACGGGGGCGTCGAGGTGCGCGGTCGCCGCGGTGAGGGCGGGCCAGTATCGATCGGGAGTGCGCCAGGTCGCGGCATCCGTCGCCTTGCCGGTCTCGCGAAGGTCGAGTCCCGTCATCGCACGCTCCTCACACGCGTGACCGCGAGCGCCCCGGCGAACGCGCACACGGCGCTCAGCACGAAGACGAGGGCGAAGGATCCGCCCGCGACGACGACCGCGCCCGCCCCGATCAGTGGCCCGAGGGCCTGCGGCACCGCGGTCGCGATGTTCATGATGCCGAGGTCCTTGCCCCGCGTCGCGGCATCCGGCAGCACCTGCGTCGCGAGCGCCTGGTCGACCGAGAGGAAGCATCCGTACCCGAGTCCGAGCAGGCCTGCCGCGATCATCGCGACGGACAGGGCGGGGAAGGCGGCGAGCAGCAGGGCCGCGAGCCCCTGCAGGCCGGCGGCCACGAACACGAAGACCCTCCGGCGGCCCAGTCGGTCGGAGAGCCGGCCGAGTCCGAGGGAGGCGATGATCACGAAGACCATGTAGATGAGCGTGAGCAGGATGAGGTCCTGCTCGGCGTTCTCGTCGCCGAGCCCGAACATGAGGAAGTACAGCAGCAGACCCGTGCCGAGCGCGTTGCCGATGGAGATGAGCACACGGCTGAGGAGCGTCCAGCCGAAGTCGGGGTGTTCGCGCGGGCTGATCCAGAGGCTCGCGAGGATCCCCTTCGCGGTCACCCGCGTGCGCTCGTCCGCGGCGAGCGGCTCGTCGTGCCGGGTGAGGAAGGGCACGGCCAGGACGACGAGGATCGCCGCCAGCAGGGCGTACCCGAGGCTCGTGTCCGTGACGAGCTCGGTGACGAGCAGGAGCCCGACGATGATGCCGAGCGACTGCGGCGCCGACATCCATCCCGAGACGAAGCCCCGCTGGCCGACGGGCACCTGGTCGGAGATCGTCGCCGTGAGCGCCGCCGTCATGATGCAGAATCCGACGGATGCCGCGACCCACGCCGCGCCGATCGCCCAGATCTGCGTCTGGAGCCCCAGCACGACGAGCGAGGTCGCGAAGACGAGCGCGCCGATCAGGATCCACGGTCGTCGCCGCCCGTACCGTGAGGTGGTGCGGTCGGACAGGGCGCCCGTGATCGGATAGGCGATCACGGTCGCGACGGCGGCGACGCCTGAGATGACGCCGAAGGCGACCACGCTGTCGACCCAGTTCTCGGGGTGCAACTCGGCGTCGATCTGGGCCGGCAGCAGCAACTGGATCGGAGCGAGCTGGGCCATCCAGATGGCGAACCACACCGTGGCGAAGGCGGCGATCCAGCCTGCCGAGACGCGCCGTACGGGCTCGCCGAGCGCGGCGACCGGTTCGGGCGCGGATTGGGCGGAATCGAGGCTCGTCATCGGGCGTCGGCCATTCTCGAGAGGGCGTCGGCGGCCGC
>DASUVU010000183.1:0-10260 GCA_036378815.1 Agromyces sp.
CGACGTCACGGTGATCCCGGGTCCGTCGGCGGTGATCACCGCGCTCGCCGTCTCGGGCCTGCCGACCGACCGCTTCGCCTTCGAGGGCTTCCTGCCCCGGAAGTCGGGCGAGCGAGCTCGCCGCCTCGCCGAGCTGGCGGCCGACCGCCGGACCCTCGTGTTCTTCGAGGCGCCGTCGCGCCTCGCCGCGAGCCTCGGGGCCCTCGCCGACGCGTTCGGCGCCGACCGCCCGGCGGCGGTCTGCCGCGAACTGACCAAGCTGCATGAGGAGGTGCGCCGCGGCGGGCTGGGCGAGCTCGCCGAGTGGGCGTCCGCCGGCGTGCGGGGAGAGATCTGCATCGTCGTGGGCGGTGCACCGCGGGAGCGAGCGGATGCCGCGGGGGCACTCGCGCGAGTGCTCGAGCTGGCGGCATCCGGAACTCGCCTGAAGGATGCCGCGTCGCTCGTCGCGGCGGAGAGCGGGCTCGGGCGGCGAGACCTGTACGAGGCGGCGCTCGCCGCCCGTCGGGAGTCGACGCCGATCGGGCGCTGAATCCGCCGCTGTCCCTCGAAATGGGGGATGATGGCAATACCGGCACGACGGTGGAGGTGTCCGATGGCGCACGCAGTCACGTTCTCCCAGTTCGGCGGCCCCGAGATGCTCGAGGTGGTCGAAGTGTCCACGCCCGATCCAGGTGACGGCGAAGTGCTCGTCGAGGTCTTCGCCACCGGGCTGAATCCCGTCGAGAGCGCGATGCGCCGTGGCGAGCATCGCGAGCGGTGGCCGGTGGAGTTGCCGTGGCCGCAGGGCCGTGACCTCGCCGGGGTCGTCGTCGCGACCGGACCGGGTGTCACGAGGTTCTCACGTGGCGACGAGGTCATGGGCTTCGTCGACCACGGCGCGCAGGCCACCCACGTGGTCGTCCCCGAGACGCAACTGCTGGAGCGACCCCCGGCCCTCTCGTGGGAGGTCGCCGGCTCGCTGTACACGGCGGGCACCACCGCGTGGAACGCCGTCGAGGGGCTCAACCTCGGCCCGGCCGACACGGTCGTGATCACCGCAGCCGCCGGAGGGGTCGGATGCCTGGCCGCACAGTTCGCGCGCATGCGCGGCGCCACGGTCATCGGCACGAGCGCCGAGGAGCGGTTCGACTTCCTGCGCCAGTTCGGCGTGATCCCGACGGGTTACGGCCCCGACCTCGCCGAGCGCGTGCGTGAGCTCACCGAGCGGCCGGTCAGCGCGTTCATCGACTTCCTCGGCGGCGAGGCGCGCGAGGCGAAGGCGCTCGGCGTGCCGGCCGCGCGCATCCTCACGGTGCTCGACTGGGACGCCGTCGACGAGCACGGCGCCGTGCGCCTGTCGCCGGGCGACATCGTCGCGCTCGGGCGGGTCGCCGCGCTCGTGGCGGCACGGCGCATCCGGCTGCCCATCGCCGACGTCTTCCCGCTCGATCGGGTGGCCGACGCGTATCGGGCGCTCGACAAGCGCGAGGCGCCCGGCAAGATCGTGCTCGGATTCCGGGTCGTCGATTATCCGGGTCAGCGGGTGCGCGCACCCGAGATCAAGGAGCAGGACGTGACGCTCGGCGTTCCGACGCCGCATGCGCACGTGGACGTCGAGGAAGCGGTGCCGCCGGCGATCGGCGACGGCAGCGTGCGGCGCCGGCATCGCGAGGAGCGCGCCCGCGAGGCGTGAGCCCGGCCCGCGCCCGGCAACCCGCGCCCGCTCGTAACCCGGCGGTCGCGGCATCCGTGCGCCCATAGGATTGAGCGCATGGCCGACGCCTCCTCGTTCTACATCACCACGCCCATCTTCTACGTGAACGACGTGCCCCATATCGGACACGCCTACACCGAGGTGGCGGCCGACGTGCTCGCGCGCTGGCACCGCCAGGCGGGCGAGGACACGTGGATGCTCACCGGCACCGACGAGCATGGCCAGAAGATCCTGCGCACCGCCACCGCCAACGGCGTGACGCCGAAGGAGTGGGCCGACAAGCTCGTCGACGAGGCCTGGAAGCCGCTGCTCGAGACGATCGACGTGGCGAACGACGACTTCATCCGCACCACCGACGAGCGGCACGAGGTCAACGTCCAGAAGTTCCTCCAGAAGCTCTACGACGACGGCCACATCTACACGGGCGAGTACGAGGGCTACTACTGCGTCGGCTGCGAGGAGTACAAGCAGGAGTCCGAGCTCGTGGCCGGGATCGGCGAGTACGAGGGCCAGCTCGTCTGCGCCATCCACTCGAAGCCCGTCGAGCGGCTGCATGAGAAGAACTACTTCTTCCGCACGTCGGCGTTCGCCGAGCGGCTGCTCGCCCTCTACGAGGAGCGGCCCGACTTCGTGCAGCCCGAGTCGGCCCGCAACGAGGTGCTCGGCTGGGTGCGGTCGGGGCTCTCCGACCTCTCGATCTCGCGGTCGACGTTCGACTGGGGCGTCAAGGTGCCGTGGGACGACACGCACGTCGTCTACGTGTGGTTCGACGCGCTGCTGAACTACATCACCGCCGTCGGCTACGGCGAAGACGACGCGGAGTTCGCGCGCCGCTGGCCCGCGCAGCACGTCGTCGGCAAGGACATCCTGCGGTTCCACGCCGTGATCTGGCCCGCGATGCTCATGGCCGCCGGCCTCGACGTGCCGCGCGGCGTGTTCGGACACGGCTGGCTCCTCGTGGGTGGCGAGAAGATGTCGAAGTCGAAGCTCACGGGCATCGCGCCGTCGGAGATCACCGACACGTTCGGCTCCGACGCGTTCCGCTACTACTTCATGCGCGCCATCCACTTCGGTCAGGACGGCTCGTTCTCGTGGGAGGATCTCGCCGCGCGGTACCAGGCCGAGCTCGCGAACGGATTCGGCAACCTCGCGTCGCGCGTGATCGCCATGATCACTCGGTACTGCGACGGCGAGGTGCCGCAGGCGGCCGAGCGCTCCGACGCCGATCGTGAGATCGTCGCGATCGAGGCGAGGGCGACGGATGCCTCGTGGTCGGCCGTCGGGCGGCTCGCGATCCACGAGGCGATCACCGCTGCGTGGGAGCTCGTCGACGCCCTGAACGGGTATCTCACCGTCGAGGAGCCGTGGTCGCTCGCCAAGGACCCGCACCAGCGGGAGCGACTCGAGACCGTGCTCGCGACCGCGTACCACGGGCTCGGCACCCTCGCCGTGCTGCTCTCTCCCGTGCTGCCGCAGGCGACCGCCAAGCTGTGGACGGCGCTCGGCGCCCCCGGAACGGTGCAGCAGCAGCGCATCGACCGCGCCCACGAGTGGACCGTCGGCCAGAAGGTGGCGCCGCTCGACGCGCTCTTCCCACGCGTCGAGGTCTCCGTGTGACGGGACCGGGCTCCTCGACCGGCTCGGGGACGAGTGCCTATCCCGCGCTGCCGCAGCCGCTCGCCGTCGGCGTGTACGACAACCACACGCACCTGGAGCCTCCACCGGCGAGCTCGGAGAACGAGTGGTGGCCGTCGCTCGACCTGCACGAGCACCTCGAGCGTGCGGCATCCGTCGGCGTCCTCGGGGCGGTGCAGGTGGGTACGGATGTCGCGACGAGCCGGTGGACGGCCGAGGCCGCGGAACGCGAGCCGCGACTGCTCGCCGCCGTCGCCCTGCACCCCAACGAGGCGCCCGCGCTCGAGGCATCCCGAACCCTCGACGACGCCCTCGCCGTGATCGACGAGCTGGCCGCACGGCCGCGAGTACGAGCAGTCGGCGAGACCGGGCTCGACTTCTACCGCACCGGCGAAGCGGGACGCGGCGCCCAGTTCCGCTCGTTCGAGGCGCACATCGAGATCGCGAAGCGGCACGGGGTCGCGCTGCAGATCCACGATCGCGACGCGCACGACGACGTGCTCGAGACGCTGCGCCGCGTCGGTGCGCCCGACCGCACCGTGTTCCATTGCTTCTCCGGTGACGCCGATCTCGCCCGCACCGTGACGGACGCCGGCTGGTACGTCTCGTTCGCCGGCAACGTCACGTTCAAGAACGCCCAGAACCTGCGCGACGCCCTGCTCGCGGCTCCCCGCGATCGCATTCTCGTCGAGACGGATGCCCCGTACCTCACGCCAGTGCCGCTTCGCGGCCGGCCGAACGCGCCGTACCTCGTGCCGCACACGGTACGGTTCATGGCCCACACCCTGGATGTCGACCTCGACGAGTTCTGCGCACAGGTCGCGTCGAACACGCTGGCGGTGTACGGTGCGTGGCATGATGAGCCCGTGTCGGGGGCTATGGGGGCAACGGGGGCAACGGGGTGAACGCGCACAGGCACGCGGCCGAGGGCGCTGACGCCACGCCGCGTCTGCTCGGACCTGCGGAGATCCGTGATCTCGCGCGCCTGCTCGATGTGACGCCGACGAAGAAGCTCGGACAGAACTTCGTGCACGACGCCAACACCGTGCGACGCATCGTGCAGACCGCGGGGGTGGAGCCCGGTGAGACGGTGCTCGAGATCGGGCCGGGCCTCGGCTCGCTCACCCTCGGACTGCTCGAGGCCGGGGCATCCGTCGTCGCCGTCGAGATCGACGGACGGCTGGCCGAGCAGCTGCCTCACACCGTGCGCGTGATGCAGCCCGGCCGGACGCTGACGGTCGTGCACGCGGACGCGATGCGGATCACCGAGCTGCCCGACGAGGCGGTGCGACTCGTGGCGAACCTGCCCTACAACGTGTCGGTGCCGGTGCTGCTGCACCTGCTCGAGCACTTCCCGTCGCTGCGCTCGGGGATCGTGATGGTGCAGGCCGAGGTCGGCCACCGGCTCGCCGCCGAGCCCGGATCGAAGATCTACGGCGCGCCCAGCGTGAAGGCCGCCTGGTACGGCGACTGGCGCACGGTCGGACAGGTCTCGCGCCTCGTGTTCTGGCCCGTGCCGAATGTCGACTCGGTGCTCGTCGGCTTCGAGCGCCGCGAGGAGCCCGGCACCGAGGAGGAGCGCCGAGCGACGTTCGCGCTCGTCGACGCGGCGTTCCAGCAGCGCCGGAAGATGCTCCGCCAGTCGCTCTCGGGAGTGCTCGGCGGCTCGTCGACCGCGGCTGCGACCGCGCTGGAACGGGCCGGCATCGATCCGCAATCCCGTGGCGAGCAGCTGCGCGTGCATGACTTCCTCGCCGTGGTGCGGGCGTCGAACGCACCGGTCGACGCCTGAGCCCGCGCAGGCTTCCACGGTCGGCAGGCGGGCAGTAGCGTGGTGGCATGAGCACGCCGGTGGGGAGCAGCGCCGAGGGCGTGGGCGACGAAGCGGTCCGCGAGGCGACCGGCAGGGACCGGGCCGAGTGGTTCGTCCTCCTCGACCGGGCCGGTGCGGCGACGTGGCCGCACGCCGACACGGCGAAGTGGCTCGTGACCGAGCACGACGTCGACGGTTGGTGGTCGCAGGGCATCACCGTCGCGTACGAGCAGGCCCGCGGCATCCGTGAACCGGGGCAGCGTCAAGACGGGCGGTTCGAGGCGAGCGTCAGTCGCACGGTATCGCTCGCGCCGGCCGATGCGCTGCGCGCGCTGGCGGCGGTCGTCACCGAGCACCTCGAGACGGACCCGCTGGCACTGAACCTCACGGCGAAGCATCCGACGGCGCGATTCCCGCTCGACGGCGGCGAGTTCGTGCTCGCCTCGGCCAGCCCGGTCGGCGACGGCCGCGCCTCGATCGGGCTCACGTGGGGGCGAATGCCCGACGGTTCGCGCTCGGCTGAAGTGAAGGCGCGAATGCGCGAATGGCTCGAGGCCGTCGGCTAGCGTGAACCCATGACGATCGCGGCGACCGACGAGGCTGTGCACGTTCGGGCGCCGGGCAAGATCAACCTCTTCCTCCGGGTGGGCGCGGTGCAGTCCGACGGGTACCACGATGTGGCGAGCGCCTACCAGGCCGTGTCGCTGTACGAGGATGTGCGTGCATGGCCCGACGACGAGTTCAGCGTCTCGTTCGAGGAGGGCTCGGTCGACACGTCGAGCCTGCCGACGGATGCCTCGAACCTGGCGATCCGGGCGGCGAAGCTCCTGGCTCGCACGGCGGGCGTCCCCGGTGGCGTGCACCTCGAGATCGCGAAGCACGTGCCGATCGCCGGCGGCATGGGCGGCGGCTCGGCGGATGCCGCGGCCACACTGGTCGCCTGCGATGCGATGTGGGGCACCATGCTCGCGAAGGAGGAGCTCCACGCGCTCGCGGCGAAGCTCGGCGCCGACGTGCCGTTCGCACTGTCGGGCGGCACGGCCATCGGAACCGGTCGGGGTGATCGCCTGAGCCCCGCGCTGGCGACCGGCTCGTTCCACTGGGTGCTCGCCGTGGCCGAGTTCGGGCTCTCGACGCCCGCCGTGTACCGGGAGCTCGACCGGCGCCGCGACGAGATCGCAACCAGTTCGCACGGAGCGTCGGCCGCGCTGATGGCGGCGCCGACGACGACCCCGACGGTCGACACGGCGGTGCTGCAGGCGCTGCGTGCCGGTGACGCTCGCATGCTCGCCGATGCCGTGCACAACGACCTGCAGGCGGCGGCCCTCGGCCTGGCGCCTGGCCTCGGCGGGATACTCGAGCTGGGCGAGTCCCATGGTGCGCTCGCCGGACTCGTGTCGGGTTCGGGCCCGACCGTGGCCTTCCTCGTGGACGATGCGGACTCTGCGCTCGAGCTGCAGATCGCGCTCTCGGCGGCGCGGCTGAACGCCGTGCACGTGCACGGTCCCGTCCACGGGGCTCGCGTCGTGCACGGCTGAGGGGTGCGGGCGCCCCGCGACTAAGCTCGACAGGACATGGCACACCTCCTGGGCGCCGAGCGCCTGCACCTCGAATTCCCGACGCGCATCGTCTTCGACGAGGTCACCCTCGGCATCGACGAGGGCGATCGCATCGGCGTCGTCGGTCGCAACGGAGACGGCAAGTCGACGCTGCTGAAGCTGCTCGCGGGTCGGATCGAACCCGATTCGGGGCGGGTGACGCACCGCCGCGGCATCCGGATCGGCATGCTCGACCAGGCGGACATCGTCGATCCGGGCCACACGGTCGGCGAGGCCGTCGTCGGCGGGATCGAGGAGCACGTCTGGGCCGGGGACGCCAAGGTTCGCGACGTCATCGGGGGCCTGCTGGCCGATGTGCCGTGGCAGGCGCAGGTGAGCAGTCTCTCGGGTGGTCAGCGACGGCGCGTCGGCCTGGCGGCGCTCCTCGTGGGCGACTGGGACGTCGTGTTCCTCGATGAGCCCACGAACCACCTCGACGTCGAGGGCATCGCGTGGCTCGCTGGGCACCTGAAGTCCCGGTGGGCGACGGATGCCGGTGCGCTCCTCGTCGTGACCCACGACCGCTGGTTCCTCGACGAGGTGTGCACGGGCACGTGGGAGGTGCACGACGGGATCGTCGAACCGTTCGAGGGCGGGTACGCGGCGTACGTGCTGCAGCGCGTCGAGCGGGATCGGATGGCCGCGGCATCCGAGGCGAAGCGCCAGAACCTCATGCGCAAGGAGCTCGCGTGGCTGCGGCGGGGCGCCCCGGCCCGCACGGCGAAGCCGAAGTTCCGCATCGAGGCCGCGAACCAGCTCATCGCGAACGAGCCGCCGCTGCGGAATCCGGTCGAGCTCAACCGGCTCGCGGTGTCGAGGCTCGGGAAGGACGTGGTCGACCTGCTCGACGTGTCGGTCACGTACCCGTCGACGGACTCGGGTGCCGCCTCGAAGACGGTGCTCCACGAGTTGGAGTGGCGCATCGCGCCGGGGGAGCGCACCGGGATCCTCGGCGTGAACGGTGCGGGCAAGTCCACGCTGCTCGGTCTCGTGACGGGCGCCGTGCAGCCCACCACCGGCCGGGTGAAGCGCGGCAAGACCGTGAAGATCGCCACCCTGAGCCAGGAGCTCGCCGAACTCACCGAGTGGGCCGACCATCGTGTCAGCGCGGTGGTCGCCGAGCAGCGCACGGCGTACAAGGTGGGTGAGGGGTCCAAGGCGGTCGAGCTGACGCCCGGCCAGCTGCTCGAGCGGCTCGGATTCACGAATGCGCACCTGTCGACGCCGGTGAAGAACCTCTCGGGCGGGCAGAAGCGGCGGCTGCAGCTGCTGCTCATCCTGCTGCAGGAGCCGAACGTGCTGATCCTCGACGAGCCGACGAACGACCTCGACACCGACATGCTGGCGGCGATCGAGGACCTGCTCGACTCGTGGCCCGGCACGCTGCTCGTCGTCTCGCATGATCGATACCTCATCGAGCGGGTCACCGACCGGCAGCTCGCGATCCTCGACGGCCACCTGCGCGACCTGCCACGCGGCGTCGACCAGTACCTCGAGCTGCGTCGCGCCTCGGCGGATCACGGAGCCGCCGACGGCGGCGTCTCGAGATCGGCGGCCGTCCGCACGAGTAGCCCCGAGACGCCCGCTTCGCGGGCTCCCCGACCGGCAGAGATCACCGGTGCCGATCGCCGCGCCGCCGAGAAGGAGGTCGCCTCGATCGATCGACGGCTCGAGAAGCTGCAGACGCAGATCGCCGAGCTGCACGAGAAACTCGCCCGGCACGACCAGAGCGATTACGTCGGGCTCGGTGCGCTGGGCGACGAACTCGCCGCCCTCGAGGCATCCGTCGTCGACTTGGAGACGCGCTGGCTCGAAGTTTCTGAGTCGCTCGATGCCTGAGTCGCAGAACCTGTGACCTTGTGTGACCCCTCGGTCAGCAGCCCGAACATGCTTCGATAAACTGAGTGAGCGTCCGCGTTCGCGGCAACGAAGCCCTCAACGACAACACCCGTGGCGGAGCTGTGCCCCTGGCACGGTTCCAGGGGCAGAATTCTGCCTGCTCTTCGCCCGGCGCCCGATCGCGGGTCGCACTCGTGAAAGGGACACCATGGCAAGCACCAAGAAGAAGTACCTCGCCGCGCTCGCGGCCCTTCCCCTCGTGATCGGGCTCGCAGCGTGCTCGACTCCCGCGGCGAGCGCCGGCGGCGACGGCGACGTCGTGAAGATCGGCGTCGTCGGCAAGGGCGACCCGCAGTGGGCGGCGTTCGAAGCGGCTGCGGCCGATGAGGGCATCACGATCGAGATCGTGGACTTCTCCGACTACGCGCAACCGAACCCGGCCACGACCGAGGGCGAGCTGGACATCAACCAGTTCCAGCACATCGTCTACCTCGCCGACTACAACGTCTCGGCCGGTGAAGACCTGACGCCGATCGGGTCGACGGCGATCTACCCGCTCGGCCTGTACTCGACGAAGTACGAGTCGGTCGACGACATCCCCGAGGGTGAGACCGTCGCCGTGCCGAATGACGCGTCGAACCAGGCCCGCGGCCTGCTCGTGCTGCAGTCGGCCGGGCTCATCGAGCTGAAGAGCGGCGGCACGATCTTCTCCGATCTCGCCGACGTCGACGAGGCGAAGTCGAAGGTGAAGGTCACCGCGCTCGAGGCGTCGCTCACGCCGACGTCGCTGCCCGACGTCGCGGCGGCGATCATCAACAACGACTTCGTCGAAGACGCAGGTCTCTCGTTCGAGGACGCGATCGCGCAGGACGACCCGAGCGACCCGAACGCGCTGCCCTACGTCAACATCTTCGCCACGCGCGCCGACGACGCGGACAACGCGACCTACCTGAAGCTCGTCGAGATCTTCCAGACCGACCCCGAGGTCCAGGAGGGCCTGCTCGAAGCATCCGGCAACACCGCGGTCTCGGTTCAGACGCCCGTCGCCGACCTCGTCGGGTCGCTCACCAAGGTCGAGGCCGACACCAAGTCCGCCAAGGGCTAGGACATCCCGTGCCGCTCGTCGCACTTCGTGACGTCACGAAGACGTATCCATCGCCCGAGAAGGGCGGCGACCCGATCGTCGCCGTCGACGGCGTCTCGCTCGACATCGACGCGGGCGATGTCTACGGGATCATCGGGTACTCGGGCGCGGGCAAGTCGACCCTCGTTCGACTCGTCAACGCGCTCGAGCCGGCGACGAGCGGCAGCATCGTGGTCGACGGCCGCGAGATCATCGGCATGCCCGAGCGCGAGCTGCGCACCATGCGGCTCGGCATCGGCATGATCTTCCAGCAGTTCAACCTCTTCAACTCGAAGACGGTTCGCGCGAACGTGGCCTACCCGCTCAAGGTGGCGGGCCGGCCGAAGGCCGAGATCGATTCCCGCGTCGACGAGCTCCTCGACTTCGTCGGACTCACCGGCAAGGCGCGCAGCTACCCCGATCAGCTCTCTGGAGGTCAGAAGCAGCGGGTCGGGGTGGCGCGCGCCCTCGCGACCTCTCCGCAGATCCTCCTCGCCGACGAGGCGACGAGCGCGCTCGACCCCGAGACCACGCAGGAGGTGCTGGCGCTCCTCAA
>DASUVU010000184.1:0-8080 GCA_036378815.1 Agromyces sp.
CCTAGCTCCGCGGCGGCGAGCTTCGAGCGTCAAGAGGCGCGCGTCAGGCGACGGGCGTTCCGCCAGCCGAGTCGGGCGGAAGCGCGGTGCCCGCGGTCGTGGCATCCGTCACCCGCCGTCGTCGTCGCCAGAGCGGCTTGCGTCGATCGATCGTCGGATCGGGCCCGTCCCAGACCTTGATGATCGCCCATCCCACGGCCGTGAGCGGCACGGCCAGCACGGCGCCGATGATCCCGCCGACGATGGTGCCGGCCGTCAGGGCGATGAGGATGACGAGCGGATGCAGCTTCAGCGACTGCGCCATGACGACGGGCTGGAGGAGGTCGCCTTCGAGCTGGTTGACCGCGATCACGATCGCGACGACGATGAGCGCGACGATCGGGCCGTTCGCGACGAGGGCGACCAGCGCCGCGAGGATGCCGGCGACGGTGGCCCCGATGAGGGGAATGAACGCGCCGAGGAACACGATGACGGCGAGGGGCAGCGCGAGCGGCACCTGCAGGATGACCAGGCCGATCCCGATGGCGACGGCGTCGACGAGCGCGATGATCGCCGTGCCGCGCACGTAGCCGCCCAGCACCTTGACGCTCGTCACGCCGACACGACGCCCGCGTTCGAGGTGTGCACCGGTGTACGGGCGCAGGAAGAAGGCCCAGATGCGGTCGCCGTCCTTCAGGAAGAAGAACAGCACGACCAGCAGCAGCAGGGTGCCGGTGATGAGCTCGGCCGCGGCGGACACGCCGGCGAGGGCGCCCCGCCCGAACTCGGCGCTCGTCAGGAAATCGACGATCGAGTCGCGCGCCTGCTCGACCTGGATGCGGTCGATCGTGAAGGGCAGCGTCTCGATCCAGGCCAGCAGGTCGTCGAACCCCTCGGACGCCGACTGCACGAGCGGACTCCACTGGTTGCGCACCGCGAACACGATCGCGGTGACGACGCCGCCGAGGACGATGATGCCCCCGAGCAGGGTCACCCACGCCGCGAGGATCGGCGACATGAACCGGCGGAGCCAGCCGATCAGCGGACTCGCCGCGGCCGCCACGATGAGCGCGATGAGCACCGGGATGACGAGGAGCTTGACCTGCACGAGCGCCCACACCGCGATCGCGCCGAGTGCGGCGACGAGCATGACCTGCAGGCTCCGGATGGACCAGCGTCCGAGTCGGTCGTGCCAGATCGGGTCGCCGGCGAGGCGGCGCGCGGTGGCGGTCGTCTCGGCGCTCGCTCCCGCATCGGCAGCGGTGGCGCGCAGCCCGGGCACCGCCCGGGAGTCGACGTTGCGACGAGCGCGTCGGAAGACCATGCGTCGACTGTAGGTCGCGGCACCGCGGCATCCGAGACCTTGACACGGTGCGCCGTACATGGGGCGGAGGGTGCCGGATGGTTCGGGCCCGGGCGTCGACGGATGCTACGCCGAGCCGCTCCACGGCGCCGGCGCGAGCACCCAGCACACCTCGGCCGGCGCATCGTCGGCCTGCCACGTGTGCGGCTCGCGCCCAGGGAAGGTGAGCGCGTCGCCGGCCTCGAGTCGCACCGACCGGTCGGCGAAGCGCACGGTGACGGCACCCGAGATGACGTGCAGGACCTCGACGTCGCAGTTGACGGTGTAGAGCTCGTGACCCCCGTGAGCGCCCGGCTCGAGCGATGAGCGCAGGAGCTGCACCCGCTCCTCGCCGCGCGGTGACATGAGCAGCTCGGTCGCACCGACGCCGCCGAGGTTGATATGGGGCGCGTCGGCCCGCGTGATCCGCTGGATCTCGGGCTCGGCGAACAGTGCGCCGACCGGGAGCGAGAGCACCTGGCAGAGCTGCACCAGCGTGGCGACGCTGGGCGAGGCCTCGTCGCGTTCGACGCGGCTCAGGAAGCCCTTGCTGAGCCCGCTCGAGGTCGCGACCTGGGCGAGCGTGAGCCCCTGCGCGACGCGCGCGTTCCGCAGTTTCGCGCCGATCGGCGTGGCGTTCGCATCGGCCGACGGATGGATCGGACGCATGCGGCCCTCCTCCCTTGACGCCGACGACAACGCGGGCATACGCTGGCCGCAGGTTTTCTCAACAGTACTGGATGTTTCGTAATATGCAACCCACGCCAGACGACTCGAGCCGCGACATCCGCGGGCCCGTCGACGCGAGCGTCGTGCCGCGCTTCGCCGGCATCGCCACGTTCGCCCGACTGCCGCGACTCGACGAGGTCGATCACGCCGACATCGCCGTCGCGGGCGTGCCGTTCGACAGCGGCGTGAGCTATCGACCGGGCGCGAGGTTCGGCCCTGCCCACGTGCGCGAGGCGTCGCGGCTGCTGCGTCCGTACAACCCCGCGCAGGACGTGTTCCCGTTCGGCGGCCAGCAGGTCGCCGATGCCGGCGATCTCGTCGCCAACCCGTTCGACATCGGGGAGGCCGTACGCCAGATCGAGGAGGGCGCGGTCGCCCTCGGCGGGCAGGCCGACCGGCTCGTCGTCATCGGCGGCGACCACACCATCGCCCTGCCGCTGCTTCGCGCGGTGAACCGTACGCACGGGCCGGTGGCGGTGCTCCACTTCGACGCGCACCTCGACACGTGGGACACCTACTTCAGCGCGCCGATCACGCACGGCACGCCGTTCCGGCGCGCATCCGAGGAGGGCCTCATCGACCTCACGGCGAGCATGCACGTCGGCATCCGCGGTCCGCTCTACGCGAAGAGCGACCTCGACGACGACGAGCGGCTCGGTTTCTCGATCGTCACGAGCGAGTTCATCGAGGAGCACGGCCTGCCGGCGGCCATCGATCGCGTGCGCGCGCGCATCGGCGACGCGCCGCTCTACATCTCGATCGACATCGACGTGCTCGACCCGTCGCACGCGCCGGGCACCGGCACCCCCGAGGCCGGCGGGCTGACGAGTCGCGAGCTGCTGCGCATCATCCGCGCCCTCGCCGACCGTCGCATCGTCGGCGCCGACATCGTCGAGGTCGCGCCCGCCTACGACCACGCCCAGGTCACCGCGATCGCCGCGAGCCACGTGGCCTACGAGCTCATCAGCGCGATGGCGCCGCGCGACTGAGCACCCAGATCCGTCCAACCCATCCCAGGCGAAGGAGCCCACGAGATGTCCGAACCCACCACCCCCACCGTCGACGAGGTCGAGGCCGCGGCATCCGCCATCGTCGACGCCTTCGCCGCGACCGACGGCGACCGGTACTTCGCCGGGTTCGCGCCCGACGCGACGTTCGTGTTCCACACCGAGCCGGCGCGCCTCGACGACCGGGCCGCCTACGAACGGCTCTGGGCGGAGTGGGTCGAGGGCGGGTGGCGCGTCGTCTCGTGCGTATCGAGCGACCGTCACGTGCTGGTCTACCCCGGCGGCGCCGTCTTCACGCACACGGTCGACACCTCGGTCGAGACGCCCGACGGCGGCGACGCCTACCGCGAGCGCGAGACGATCGTGTTCCGAGCGGATGCCACGGGGCTCGTCGCCGTCCACGAACACCTCTCCCCCATGCCCGAATCCGCCACGCCGGCCGGCGAGCCGGCCACGGCCTGACCCACCCGAGGAGTCCAGCAATGTCGCTCTACACTCGCCTCGAACAGCACCTCGAACGCAACTCCGATGACGCCGGTCCGGTGCGCGGCTCGTTCTCGCTGCCGCGCATCCTGATGATCTGGCTGGCCGCGAACCTCGT
Organism: Agromyces sp.; assembly: GCA_036378815.1. GTDB lineage: Bacteria > Actinomycetota > Actinomycetes > Actinomycetales > Microbacteriaceae > Agromyces. The sequence continues at coordinate 3,659 of DASUVU010000184.1, forward strand.
GGTCACGACGCTGCTCACGGGCACGCTCTTCGTGCCCGGCGTCGAGTACGGGCTCGTCGTGCTGCTCATCATCGTCGGCACCCTGATCGGCGCCGCCGTGCTCGTCACCATCGGCAACATCGGAACCCGCACCGGACTGCCGACGATGGCGCTCACGCGGGGCCCGTTCGGCACGCGAGGCAGCCTGCTGCCCGTCGCGGCGAACGTCATCATCCTCATGGGCTGGAGCTGGGTGCAGGCGATGCTGGCCGGCATCGCGCTCGACTTCCTCGTGGCATCCGTCACGGGGTTCTCGAGCCCCGTCATGTTCGCGGTCATCTGCCAGACGATCGTCGTGATCCTCGCGATCTTCGGGCACGAGGGCATCGCGCGGGTGGAGCCGTGGCTCGCCGTGCTGATGCTCGCGATCATGGCGTACATCTTCGTGACCGCGTTCGTGACGTTCGCGCCCGCCGAGTACACCGCGATTCCGGCCGATCCGTCGATCGGCTACACGCCGATCCTCGTGCTCGACGTGGTCATCGCCACTGCCATCTCGTGGACGGTGCTCTCGGCCGATTTCAACCGCTTCGCGAAGTCGAGCCGGGCGGGCATCATCGGATCGGGCGTCGGCTACTCGCTGTCGACGATCCTCTCGATGACGCTCGGCGCGACGGCCATCGGGTACGTGGTGCTCTCGGGCGACGAGGCGATCCCCTTCGACCCGGTGACGATCGTCGAGCCGTTCGGCGCCCCGCTCGCGATCGTGATCTTCCTGTCGGTGATGGCGACGAACACGATGGTCGTCTACGGCATGGTCACCACGATCGTCAACGCGCTCCCCGGCGGCAGGAAGCTGAAGTTCCTGCCCACGGCGCTCATCGTCGGCGTCATCTCCATCATCGGCTCGACCTTCTTCGGGCTGCTCGACCAGTTCACGACGTTCCTGGTGACGATCGGCGCGCTGTTCGCCCCGGTCTTCGCGATCATGATCGCCGACTACTACATCGTCAAGCGCGGTGCCTACACGACCGACATCCTGCAGGGCAAGCAGGGTCGCTACTGGTACACCGCGGGCGTCAACTGGGCGGCGATCGCCGCGTGGGCGGTGGGCGCGGTCGGCGCCTACGTGTGGACGTACGCGTTCCCGACGCCGATCGGCGCGACCATCCCGTCGTTCGCGGTGACGTTCGCGCTGTACCTCCTGCTGTCGATCGGCAGCCGGGCGAAGCAGCCCAAGATGGAGAGCCGACACCTCGCGGATGCCGCGGCGGAGCCCGCATCGCATGCGTGACCTCAGCCATCCGATCGCGAGCGGCATGCAGGTGTACCCGGGCGATCCCGGCGTGCACCTGGAGCCCGCCCTCGAGCTCGAGCGCGACGGCGCCGCGGTCACCCGGGTCGAGCTGGGGTCGCACACGGGCACGCACGTCGACGCGCCCGCGCACACGGTGGCCGGCGGACGGACGATGGCCGACGTGTCGCTCGACGAACTGGTCGGCGACGCGCTCGTGCTGCGGGTCCCTGGGCTTTCCGACGGCGCGACGTACGGACTCGACGAACTCGGATCCGACGGCGCGCTGCCCGAGCGGGTGCCGCCGATCGTCGTGATCGACACCGGGTGGGCGCGGCACTTCGGAACGGCGCGGGCGCTGCGGCATCCCGCACTCGATCCCGATGCCGCACGGTCGCTCGTCGCGCGGGGCATGCGGGTGCTCGGCGTCGACACGCTGAGCCCCGACCCGACGGATGCCGCGGGCACGACGGAGTTCCCGGTCCACGAGGTCGTGCTCGGCGGCGACGGACTCATCGTCGAGAACCTCACCGGGCTCGACGAGCTGCCGTCGCGGGTGCGCATCGGGTTCTTCCCGCTGCGGCTGGGCGTCGACGGGGCACCCGTGCGAGCGGTCGCGTTCGACGACTGACCTGCCGAGGCAGGGTGTCAGCCGCGCTCGGCCAGCACCTCGTCGACCCACGCCGGCACCACGGTGCTCGCCGGGCCGTGCCGCACCTCGTCGAAGAGCGGCGTGATCTCGCTCTCGGCGAGGTTCAGCTCGATCGTGCTCGCGCCCGCACCGGCGGCCGTCATGACGAAGCCCGCGGCCGGGTACACCGCACCCGAGGTGCCGATCGCCGCGAACGTGTCGCATGCGACGAGCGCCCGGTCGATCGCGTCGAGCTCGTACGGCATCTCGCCGAACCACACGACGTCGGGGCGCAGCATCCGTTCTCCGCACTCGGGGCACGGCGGACGTTCGATCAGGTCGACCGTGATCGACGACCGCGCACCGCACGAGGTGCAGAGCGCGGTGAGCAGGTCGCCGTGCATGTGCACGACGCGACGGGAGCCCGCCCGTTCGTGCAGGTCGTCGACGTTCTGCGTGATGACGAGCAGGTCGTCGCCGAGCGCATCCTCGAGACGGGCGAGCGCGCCATGCGCGGCATTGGGCTCGGCGAGGACGGACGCCTGCCGTCGTGCGTCGTAGAAGCGGTGCACGGTGTCGGGATCGCGCTCGAACGCCTCGGGGGTCGCGACGTCCTCGACGCGGTGCCCCTCCCAGAGCCCGCCCGCGTCGCGGAAGGTGGGAACACCGCTCTCCGCCGAGATCCCGGCGCCGGTCAGCACGACGATGCGCATGCCTCCATTGAATCAGGGGCGGAATCAGCGCCGGAATCGTGAATCAGCGCCGAAATCGTATGAGAATCCGGGACATGGGCGCCTGGGTGGCCTCATGTTGCGGATTCTCATACGTTTTCGATCGCAGCTCGCGGCGTAGCTCAGCCCGCCGGGACGGGAGCGACGAATCCAGCGGTGACCTCGCCCTTGTGGGCGGCGAACGCGGCGAGCACCTCCTCCTTCTCCCGCTGCGGCACGCCGACGAAATCGAGGGTGCGGCCCAGTTCGGCGGCCACCTCGTCGAACTCCTCAGGAGAGATGCGCAGCTTGCGGTGCGCCTCCTCCAGCCCGAGGGTGGTGCTCCCGGGCACCGTGGGCGTGTACTCGAACGGCCCGCCTGCCACATTGCACACCCAGAGGGTGCGCATGAACTTCAGGCCCGGCAGCCTGCCCAGGTTCTGGGTGTGCCACTCGCGGAGGGCCGGGTTCTCCGACTGCTGGCCGACCATCGGATTGCGCACGACGGCGTCGCTGAAGTGGTCGACGACGGCGGCGATCGCGAAGACGCCGCCGAGCCGGTCGTAGAGCGTTGGTTCTGACATGGTTGCTCCTCGATTCGTGCGGCGTCGCTGCCGCTGCGCCAACGGGCGCCTGTCTCGCCAAGGGATATCGGCTATACAGTGAGTGCGGGTCGGCGCGCAGGGCTTACGAGCCCATGGACGATTGGCCTCCGCGCCGCGGCCGGCGGGTCGCCTCGCACCGCCTGGGCCTGAGTACGACGACAGGCGTAGCCGAGGTGACTCCCACGAGCGGATGCCGCAGCAGCGCGCCGTGGGCAAGGTGGATCGCATGACCATGGCCACCACGCGACCGACCTCCACCGCGCGACCGACCTCGACCACGCGGCCGACCTCGACCTCGCGACCGGCATCCGGCCCGCGGCCCGACGCGCGGATCGTCCGGATGCCGCTCTCCACCCCGACGCGCCGACTCATCCTCCTCGTGCACATCGCGTCTGCGGGCACCTGGCTCGGCCTCGACCTCGTGCTCGGCATCCTCGTGCTCACGGCGTTCACGGGCGACCCGGCCGGGGCCGGCGCTGCGGCGGCGAGCCTTGCGACGGTGGCGACGTGGCCGATCCTCATCGCGGGCCTCGTGACGCTCGCGTCGGGCGTCCTGCTCGGCCTCGGCACCAAGTACGGGCTCGTGCGCTACTGGTGGGTGCTCGTGAAGCTCGCGATCAACGTGGTGCTCCTCACGCTCGTGCTCCTCCTGCTGTGGCCGGGCGTGACCGCCGTGAGCGAGGTCGGTCGCGCGGCCATCGGCGACGGCACCGCACCGACGATGCCGGTGACGATCGTGTTCCCGCCGATCGTGTCATCCACCGTCGTGATCGTCGCGATGACGCTCTCGGTGTTCAAGCCATGGGGTCGGGTGCGTCGGATGCCGCGGGACGGGTCGGCTGCGGCATCCGCTACGCAACCGCGCTGACGCCGGGGGTCGGCTCAGCGATCGATCGACGGCCGGTCGTCGCGCCGGGCCACCAGCGAGCGAAGCACGAAGAACACCACGACGGCCACCACGGCGACGATCGCGAGCTTGGCGATGAACCAGAGCAGGCCGAACAGCACGTCGACGACGAACCACGCGATGAGAACGGCGGCGATGACCCCGAGGACGGTCCAGACGGTGCGGCTCATCCTTCGAGGCTAGTCGACGTCGGTGAGCTCTGGAGGGTCGGCCCGGTCGCGATGTTGCCCCGGGTACGACGGGCTGCCAGCATGGGCGGGATGACCGACCTCGCACGCTATCTCAGGGCCTACGAC
>DASUVU010000185.1:0-5738 GCA_036378815.1 Agromyces sp.
GACATGGGCGCCGTCGACCTCGTGATGCAGGTCGAGTCGCCGCCGTCGGTGGCGAGTGGACTGCAGCGCATCGGCCGCGCGGGCCACCAGGTGGGGGAGGTGTCGAAGGGCGTCGTGTTCCCCAAGCACCGGGCAGACCTCCTGCACTCCGCGGTCGTCGCCGAGCGCATGGTGAGCGGTGCGATCGAGGCCATGCGCGTGCCGACGAATCCGCTCGACGTGCTCGCCCAGCAGACCATCGCGGCCGCTGCCGTCGACGAGTGGGACGTTGAGGCGTGGTTCGAGGTCGTGCGCCGTACGGCGCCCTTCGCGACGCTGCCGCGCTCCGCGTTCGACGCGACCCTCGATCTCCTCGCCGGCCGCTACCCGTCCGACCGCTTCGGCGAGCTGCGACCCCGCATCGTCTGGGACCGTGACGCGGGCACGATCATCGGTCGGCGGGGCGCGCAGCGGCTCGCGGTGACGAGCGGGGGCACGATCCCCGATCGGGGGATGTTCGGCGTGTTCATGATCGGCGAGGCCGGGCCCGGCCGCAGGGTCGGCGAGCTCGACGAGGAGATGGTCTACGAGTCCCGCGTGGGCGACGTGTTCGCCCTCGGGGCGACGAGCTGGCGCATCCAGGAGATCACGCACGATCGCGTGCTGGTGGCACCCGCGTTCGGCGAGCCCGGCCGCCTCCCGTTCTGGAAGGGCGACGGCATCGGGCGTCCGGCCGAACTCGGCGAGGCGATCGGCGGCTTCATCGCCGAGGTCGCGAACTCGCCGGCCGAGACGGCCCTCGCCCGGGCACGCACGGCTGGGCTCGACGAGCGTGCGGCATCCAACCTCGTCTCGTTCGTCGACGACCAGCGGGCCGCGACGCGCATCGTTCCCGACGCCACGAACCTCGTCGTCGAGCGGTTCCGCGACGAGCTCGGCGACTGGCGCATCGTGCTGCACTCGCCGTACGGCATGCGCGTGCATGCGCCGTGGGCGCTCGCCGCCGGTGCACGCGCGCAGGAGCGGTTCGGGGTCGACGCGAACGCCGTCGCGAGCGACGACGGCATCGTGTTGCGCATGCCCGACACGTCCGACGATCCACCGGGCGCGGAGCTGTTCGAATTCGAGTCGGCCGAACTGACCGAGCTCGTCACCTCCCGCGTCGGCGACTCCGCCCTGTTCGCGTCCAGGTTCCGCGAATGCGCCGCCCGTGCGCTGCTGCTGCCGCGGCTCAACCCGGGTCGCCGTTCGCCGCTCTGGCAACAGCGTCAACGGGCATCCCAGCTCCTCGAGGTCGCCCGCGACTTCCCCGACTTCCCGATCGTGCTCGAGGCCGTGCGCGAGTGCCTCCAGGACGTGTACGACCTCCCGGCCCTCACGCGCCTGGCCGAACGCATCGCGGCAAGGCAGGTACGGTTCGTCGAGGTGACGACCGAGACCGCGAGTCCGTTCGCCTCCAGCCTCCTGTTCGGGTACGTCGGCGCCTTCATGTACGAGGGCGACGCGCCCCTCGCCGAACGCCGCGCTGCCGCCCTCTCCCTCGACCCGGCCCTGCTCGCCGAGCTGCTCGGCACGATCGAACTGCGTGAGCTCCTCGATCCCGAGGTGGTCGAGGAGATCGAGCGGATGCTGCAGCGACTCGTACCTGAGCGTGCGGCTCGCGGCAGCGAGGGCGTGGCCGATCTCCTCCGCGAGCTGGGTCCCCTCACCGCCGCCGAGGTCGCCGATCGCGTCGACACCGACACGGATGCCGCGGCTGCACTGTCCGACCTCGTGTCCGCCCGTCGCATCGCCGAGGTTCGGTTCGCCGGCCAGGCGTGGTTCGTGGCCGTCGAAGATCTCAGCCGACTGCGCGATGCGCTCGGCGTGCCCATTCCACCCGGCCTGCCCGACGTGTTCGCCGAATCCGTGCGCGACCCCCTGGGCGATCTCGTGAGCCGCTACGCGCGTACTCACGGGCCCTTCACCACACAGGCGGCGGCCGAGCGGTTCGGCATCGGGCTGGCGATCGCGGCGACGGCCCTCGCCCGGCTCGCGAGCGACCGTCGCGTCGTCGAAGGCGAGTTCCTGCCGCACGGCTCCGGAACGGAGTGGTGCGACAGCGAGGTGCTCCGGCGCATCAGGCGTCGATCGCTCGCCGCCCTGCGCAACGAGATCGAACCCGTGCCGCCTCAGGAGTACGCGCGCTTCCTCCCCGACTGGCAGCACGTCGGCGGGCGCCTGCGCGGCGTCGACGGCGTCGCCTCCGTCATCGAGCAGCTCGAGGGCGCGCGCATTCCCGCATCCGCCTGGGAGTCGTTCGTGCTGCCCGCCAGGGTCGCCGACTACCGCCCGACCATGCTCGACGAACTCACCGCGGCCGGCGAGGTGCTCTGGGCGGGTGGGGGCTCCCTCGCGGGCGACGACGGCTGGGTGAGCCTGCACCTGGCCGACACCGCCGCGCTCACGTTGCCCGCTCCCGCCGCCGCGCCACTCGATCCCCTCGAGACCGAGCTGCTCGCCACGCTCGGCGGAGGAGGCGGGTACTTCTTCCGCCAGCTCGCGGAGTCCGTCGGCGCCACCGAAGACCAGCCCGTCATCGACGCACTCTGGCGGCTGGCCTGGGCCGGACTCGTGACGAACGACACCTTCGCACCCATCCGCGGTCTCATCGCCGGCAAGGGAGCGCACAAGGCGGCTCCCGCGACGCCCCGCGCACGCATACGCGGTGCATCCCTGTCTCGCCGGGCGCTCGCGGCGAGCGTCCAGGCAGGGCGCACGGGCACGACGCGGAGCCAGCCGCCGAAGGTCGCCGGCCGCTGGGCGATCCTGCCGCTCGCGAGCTCCGAGGCGACGCCTCGGGCGCATGCGCTCGGCGAGACGCTCCTCGAACGATACGGAGTGGTGACCCGTGGCTCGGTCATGGCGGAGGGCGTGCTCGGCGGCTTCGCCCTGGCGTACCGGGCGCTGTCGGGTTTCGAGGAGACAGGGCGAGTGCGTCGCGGGTACTTCATCGACGGGCAGGGGGGAACGCAGTTCGCCACGACCGCCGCCGTCGACCGCCTGCGCAGCGCGCCCCGCGACGCGTCGCTGGTGCTCGCGGCGACAGACCCGGCCAATCCGTTCGGCGCGGCGCTGGAGTGGCCCGAGACGGCCGACGGCGGGCACCGCCCGGCACGCAAGGCCGGCGCGTTCGTCTCGATCGTCGACGGCGAGGCCGTGTTCTACCTCGAACGGGGCGGACGCACCGCACTCGTCTTCACCGACGACGAGACGCAGCTCGCCGCCGCGGCATCCGCTCTCGCCGACGCCCTCACGCGGGCCGGCTCACCGCGATTGCGCATCGAGACGGTGAACGGCGCCGGTGTGTACGGGTCGGTACTGGATCCGCCGCTTCGCGCTGCGGGTTTCCGTGAGACGCCGAGAGGGCTTCGCTTCGATGCCCGAAGGTGACACGGTCTACCAGACGGCTCGCCGGCTCGATCGGGCCCTCACCGGTCAGGTCGTGTCGCGCACCGACGTCCGGGTTCCCGCCTATGCGACCGTGGACCTCGCCGGCCAGACCGTGCACTCGGTCGTCAGTCGCGGCAAGCACGTCCTCATGCGCATCGGCGACGTGGTCGTGCACTCGCACCTGAAGATGGAGGGCGAGTGGCGCGTGCACCGACCCGGGGAGCGCTGGCGGCGACCTGCCCATCAGGCCCGGATCATCCTCGAGACGCCCACCACCGTCGCCGTCGGCTTCGATCTCGGTGTCCTCGAGGTGTTCCCCGCGTCGGAGGAGGCCGATCGCATGGCCTACCTCGGGCCCGACCTGCTCGGCCCCGACTGGGATGCCGCAGCGGCGGTCCGTCGCATCGCCGCGTCGCCCGGCACGCCGATCGCGGTCGCGCTGGGCGACCAGCGCAACCTCGCGGGGCTCGGCAACGTGTACGTCAACGAGCTCTGCTTCCTGCGCGGCATCCTTCCGACGCGCCCCGCGGGCGAGGTCGACCTGGTGCCCCTCGTCGATCTCGCCGTCCGCGTCATCCGTGCCAATCGCGAACGCGTCGCGCGCACGACGACCGGCGTCGATCGGCGAGGTGAGCGCCTGTGGGTCTATTCGCGCGGCGGCGAACCATGCCGCCGGTGCGGCACCCGCATCGAACACGACCGGCTCGGACGAAACGACGTCGAACTCCGCGACACCTGGTGGTGCCCGCACTGCCAGCGCTGAGCCGCGGAGCGCAGACAGCTCGATCGGTCCTATCCTTGCCCCGATGCCCCTCACGATCTCCGTCGTCGTGCCCTCGTACAACGACGCCGCCATGCTCGAGCAGTGCCTCGACGCGCTCGCGAAGCAGACCCGGCCCGCCGACGAGATCGTGGTCGTCGACAACGGGTCGACGGATGCCACGGGCGAGGTCGCGCGCTCGGCGGGCGCTCGGGTGGTGACCGAGCCGCGGCGAGGCATTCCGCAGGCCACCGCCGCCGGCTTCGACGCCGCGCTCGGCGACGTGCTCGGTCGTCTCGACGCCGACACGATCCCGCCGGCCGACTGGGTCGCACGAGTGGAGCGCGCCTTCACCGCGGACCTGCACCTCGACGCGCTCTCGGGTCCCGGCAGGTTCTACGGCGGCACGGCGTTCAACCGCTGGTACGCCGAGCACGTGCACATGCCGATGTACTACCGCTTCGTCGCGTGGGTGCTCGGACACGACGTGCTCTACGGCTCGAACCTCGCGATCCGGGCGTCCGCCTGGCGCGTGCTCCGCGAGCACGTGCATCGCGACCGCCCCGACGTGACCGACGACCTCGACCTCACGATCAACCTCCACCCAGGCATGGGCGTGCGCTTCGACCCGACGCTCGAGGTGGAGGTCTCGGCCCGGCCGTTCGAGAGCTGGGGGAGGAACAACGCCGCGGTGCGGATGGCGCGGGACACCGCACTCCTCAACCGCCGCGAGATCTCGTTCCTGGAGCGTCGGCGGGCCTGGGTCGCGAGCCGTCGCACGAGGCCTAGGTGACCGGGCCCGTCCACTTCTCGCCGGGGCCCTGCCCGATGGCGTCGGGGATGACGGATGCCTCCCGGAATGCGAGCTGGAGCGAGCGCAGCCCGTCACGCAGCGAACGCGCGTGCATGTCGCTGATCTCGGGGGCGCCGGCCGTGATGAGCCCCGCGAGCGCGTTGATGAGCTTTCGCGCCTCGTCGAGATCGACCTGGGACTCGGGGTCCTCAGCCAGACCCACCTTCACCGCGGCGGCACTCATGAGGTGCACGGCGGCGGTGGTGATGATCTCGACTGCCGGGACCTCCGCGATGTCGCGCGTGGCGTTCTCGATGGTCGACTCGGCGGTGGGCTCCCCGGAATTGTTGGTCACAGACATCCTCTGTTAGACTACTGCGGGCCCGGGGCCAGTCCCCGGTACGAAAGTGGAGATTCTCCCACCCGCGCATACCGCTTCATCAAGGTTACCGGGTCGATTGCACTCCGCTTCCACGCCACTGCAGTAGCACGGCGGGGGAGTAGACAGGGTGCCGTAGTGCTGAACGGTGAGATTCCGTCCGAGCCTGCGTGAATCTCTACTCTCGTCGACGGGTGGTATCCGCCCCCGTCGGGGCAACAGTTCGAGTAGAGGAGAACACGCATCAGCGATCCCCGTACCAATGACCGTATCCGCGTCCCCGAAGTTCGTCTTGTCGGCCCCAGCGGTGAGCAGGTCGGCGTCGTCAAAATCGAGGTCGCCATCCGGCTCGCGCAGGAAGCCGATTTGGACCTGGTTGAGGTTGCTCCCAACTC
>DASUVU010000186.1:0-10931 GCA_036378815.1 Agromyces sp.
ACCGGGCTCGAGGATCGCCGACGGGCTCGACGTGTTCGACGGGAGGAACCAGCTGGGCAGCCAGCCCAGCTCCTGCGTCTTCTGCAGCGACGAGATGACGAGCGGCGTGATCGACATGGCGTTGAAGAAGACGTCGGCACCGCTGGCCGCGAGCTCCGTCAGCTGCCCGTCGACGCTCGTGTCCGTGGCCTCGTAGGTCAGCTCGCCGACGATCTCGATGTTGTCGGCACCCTCGACGGCGTTCTTGAAGCCCTCGACGTAGCCCTCGCCGTAGTCGTCGTTCTGCGAGAGGATCGCGACCTTGTGCTCCTCGCCCGAGTCGGCGAGCAGCTGGCCGAACGCCTCACCCTCCTGCGGGTACGTGGCGACGAGACCGAGCTGCCATGGGCTCTCCTCGCGGTTGCTGAAGAGGGGATCGCCGGTCATGACCAGCACCTGCGGAACCTCTTCGTCGATGGCCGCGTCGCGCCACGCCCGGTTGGTCGGCGTGCCCAGACCGATGCCCGCGGCGAACACGCCCTCTGCGACCATCTGCTGGAAGTTCGCGAGCGCCTTCTGCGGGTCGTACGTGTCGTCGTACGCCTTGATCTCGACGGTGCGGGTCTTGCCGTCGCCGAACTCGATGCCGCCCTCGGCGTTCTTTGCTCCGAAGTAGGCGAGCGCGCCGTCCACGGTGCAGTTGCCGGGACCGGCGGTGGGTCCGGTGAGCGGGCTGGTGATGCCGAACGTGATGCTGTCGTCGGTGATGCCCGGGCTGGCCGCGGCCTCGCCGCTCGCTTCGGTGGTGGTATCACCGCCTCGAGTACAGCCGGTGAGGACGAGCGCGACGGCCGACGCCATGGCGGCGACTCCGATGACGCCCCTGTATCTCCTGCGCATGTTCATGACTGACCTTGCCTCTCTGTTTCGGGTCCCTCCGCCGGGCCTGCGTCCTGGGGTATCGGCGGAGTGGTCTGTGGGGATGCGGCGACGGAGGTGTCACGCTTTCGCATCAGCCGTCGGATGACGCGGGGCAGCGACACGAGGCCGCCCGGGAGGATGAAGAGCACGGCGACCAGGATGATGCCCTGGCTGATCGCCGTCACCGTCGGGTCGACGGCGTTCGTCACCTGGGGCACGAGCACGTAGTAGATGCCGCCGATGAGCGAGCCGGCGATACTCGCCGCTCCGCCCACGACCATGGCCGCCAGCAGGCTGATGGAGTGGGCGAAGCTCATGGTCTCGGGAGAGGTGTACTGCACGGCCACCATGTACAGGAAGCCGCTCGCGCCGCCGAAGATCGACGCGATCGAGAACGCCATCACCTTGTACCGGTACGGCGAGATCCCGATCGAGCGAGCGACCGCCTCGTTGTCGCGGACGATGGCCATCGCCCGGCCGAACTTGCCGCGCACCAGGTTGTACGCCAGCACGAAGCCGATCACCGTGATGACCATGACCATGTAGTACTGCCACTGGTCGTTGTCGAGGCCGGTCCAGTCGGGTGCGCTGGAGAACCGAGCCGAGGTGCCCTGCGAGCCCCCGGTGAGATCGGTGAGCCGCTTCGCCAGCGGCACGCCGATGATGGGCAGGGCGATCGTCACCATGGCGATCGCGAGGCCGCCGAGTCGGGCCGCGGCCAGCGCGATGACGAGGCCCAGCAGTCCGGGGATGATGCAGGCCGCGAGGAAGGTCACCACGATGTTCCAGTCGTTGTTGACCCCGTACGCGGTCACGTAGGCACCGACCCCGAGGAAGAAGATCTGGCCGAGCATGACCTGGCCCGTGTAGCCCATGATGATGTTCAGGCCCAGCACCGCGACGGCGTAGACGCCGATGCGCGTCAACGTCTGGTTCCCGAAGACCGGCAGCACGAGCGGCGCGATGAACAGCAGGACCGCGACGACGACGACGATCGCCGTGCGCACCCACGGGTTGCTGAGGAGCTTCGACATGCGGTTCATCAGACGCGCACCACGACCTTCCGGCCGAACAGGCCCTGGGGACGGAGGAAGAGGACCACGAACAGGATGATGAAGGGCACCGCGATCTTCAGGTCGTATCCGATGAACGGTACGTACACCGCGGCGAGGTTCTCGAGCACCCCGATGCTCCAGGCCGCGACCACCGCGCCGAGCGGGCTGTTCAGGCCGCCGATGATCACCGCGGCGAGCGCGTACACCAGCGCGGTGTCCATCATTCCGGGCGTGAGGGTGAGAGCGGGGGCCACCAGGGCACCGGCCACCGCGCCGAGCGCGGCCGCGAGTCCCCAGCCGACCATCAGGAGGCGCCCGACGGGAAGCCCCGAGTACGCAGCAGAGCTGGGATTGATCGCCACGGCGCGCAGCGCGAGGCCCAGCTTCGTGCCCTGGAACAGCAGCTGCAGGACGATCATGATCCCGACGATCGTGAGCGTGGTGCCGATCGAGCGAACGCTCACGACGGCACCGAAGATGTTGACGGTCTCCAGCGGGAACAGCGACGGGAACTGGCGGTTGTTGTACCCCCAGATCCATCCCGCGATTCCCGTGAACAGCGTCAGCAGACCGATGGTCACGACGACCGCGGTATCAGGGTCCCCGCCCTCGAATCGGCGGATGAGCAGTCGTTCCACGATTGCGCCGAGCAGGAACGACACGACGATCGATCCGAGGATGGCGAGGATCGGGGGGAGTCCCCACCCGATCATCACGTACGCGAAGTAGGCCGACAGCACCGCCATCGCGCCCTGGGAGAAGTTGATCAGCCCGGTCGACTGGTTGACGAGCACGAGCGCGAGCGCGAGCGCCGCGTAGACCGAGCCGAGCGCCAGGCCGTCGACGACCAGCTGGATGAACGTGTCCATTCCCGTCACCCTCCCAGGTACGCTCGTCGGATCTCGTCCATGCCCTTGAGCTCGGCGGACGTGCCGGAGAGCACGTTTCGCCCTGTTTCCAGGACGATCGCCGAGTCGACGAGGGTGAAGGCGAGGTTCGCGTTCTGCTCCACGATGAGCATCGCGATGCCGGAGTCGACCCGGAGCCGCCGGATCGCTTCGTAGACGGACTTCGCGGTGCTCGGCGCGAGCCCGAGGGATGCCTCGTCGAGCAGCAGCAGACGCGGTCGCGCCATGAACGCGCGAGCGACCGCGAGCATCTGCTGCTCGCCACCGGAGAGTGCGGACGCGCTGGACGAGATGCGGTCCTTCAGGTTGGGGAACAGCTCGAGGCAGTAGTCGAGGTCTTCGGAGACCGCCTTGCGGTCCTTGCGCAGGTAGGCGCCGACCCGGAGGTTCTCGCGCACCGTGAGCTGCCCGAGCGTGCCGCGGCCCTCGGGTACGTGCGCGATGCCGAGCTTCGCCACCTGCTCAGGCTGCAAGCCACGGATGTCGCGGCCGTCGTAGGTGATCCGTCCGCCGGTGCGCACGGCACCGCTGATCGCGCGCAACGTGGTGGTCTTGCCCGCGCCATTGGCACCCAGGATGCCGACCGCGCCGTTGTCGGGCACGCTCAGCGACACCCCGTCCAGCACCTGCACCGGGCCGTACCAGGCGGTGACGTTGTCGAGTTCAAGCAGCGTCATCCGCGGCATCCTTCCCGATGTACGCCTCGATCACGCGCGGGTCGGACTGCGCCTCGACAGCCGTGCCCTCCATGAGCTTGCGGCCGTGGTCGAGCACCACCACTCGTTCGGTCAGTGCCGCGATGAGCCCCATGTGATGCTCGACGATCACGATCGTGACGTCGAAGTCGTCGCGGATGGCACGCACGAGCTCGATGAGGCGGTCGACCTCGGAGTGAGGCAGGCCGGCGGCCGGCTCGTCGAGGAGGAGCAGGCGCGGGCGCAGCAGCAGGGCGCGACAGAGCTCGATGCCCTTGTGCAGGCCGTGCGACAGCTCGTCGGGCGTGCGGTGGGCGGCCCAGCCGAGGTCGAGCCGCTCGAGCAGGTCGAGTGCCTCCTCGCGAAGGGAACGCTCCTCCTTCCGAGTGAACGGCAGCCGCAGCGACCACTCGACCGGACCGCCTCGCAGGCGGGGATGCACGCCGAGCATGACGTTCTCGAGCACGGTCTCGTTCAGCTGGAGGGCGGGGTGCTGGAAGGTGCGGGCGAGGCCGAGTCGCGACATCCGCCATGCCGGCTTGTTCAGCACCTCGACGTCGTCGATCTTGATGCTGCCCGACGACGGACGGTAGTGGCCGCTGATGCAGTTGAACAGCGACGTCTTGCCGGCGCCGTTCGGCCCGACCAGCCCGAAGATCTGACCGGGCTCCACCGTGAAGCCCACTTCTCCGAGAACCTGAACACCGCCGAAGTGCAGATTGACGTCCTGCACTGTCAGTTGTGCGCTCATTGCCAGCCTCTCGCGTCGTCGCGTCTGCGCCGGGTCGACCCGTTCCGTAGTTTCGTCTGGGACGTTACGGATCTCCGTCCAGATTGTCAACGATTTTGATGTCAGATCCGGAATGGGTTGTCGAATCGTGATCCACGGCCCCGAAAACATCGCCGCCGCGGCATCCGACACTCGTCCGATCGACCCGGTCGTCCCTCCTATATGTTCACCCCGCCGGCGCGCAATGAGCCAAGGAATTCGAATGAACGGAATTCGCGGGAACGTCCGTCGTGCCACCTGCCTACGCTGGCCGCGAAGGAAAGGAAGTCGAAGATGACTGAAACGCTCGCGCAGGCGATCGACCGCGTCGGCAACCCTGTCGAGATGCTGCGGAACCAGAACTGGCCCGCATTCACGTTCCCGGTCGCGCCGGAGTTCACGAACTGGCGCGACGAGCAGCGGGCCTGGAAGACGACGGTCGCGATCATGGACCAGTCGCACCACATGACGCAGCTGTTCCTCGACGGCTCCGATCTCATCCCGCTCCTGAGTTCGATCTCCCCCAACACCTTCGCCACCTTCCGACCGGGCGTGGCCAAGCAGCTCATCTCCGTCAACAAGGACGGGTACCTCATCGGCGACGGGATCCTTTTCTACAACGCCGACGGTCCTGAGGGGCTCGTCCTGATCGGCCACCACCTGCTCATCGACTGGGTGCGATTCAACGTCGAGAAGGCGCAGGCCGACGGCAAGGACGTTCGCCATCGGCTCGAGGCGAACTCGCACATGCGCCAGGGTCCGCCCACGTTCTACCGCTACGAGCTGCAGGGCCCGAAGGCCGACGAGGTCATGGAGAAGATCTTCGGCGGAGAGGTCCCGGAACTGAAGTTCTTCCACATCGGCGACTTCGAGATCGCCGGCAGGCCCGTCAAGGCGCTGCGCCACGGAATGGCCGGGCAGCCGGGATTCGAGTTCTACGGGCCCTGGGAAGACAACGAAATCATCATGGACGCCCTGATGTCGGCCGGCGAGGAGTTCGGCGTGCGCCGGGTCGGTGCGAAGGCGTACTCGTCGACGCCACTCGAGTCCGGCTGGGTGCCCACGCCCTTCCCCGCGATCTTCGACGAGGACTTCGCGGAGTACCGGGAATGGCTGCCCGCATCGCGTGCCGGTTCCGTCGCCGGCTCGCTCTACTCCGACGACATCCACGACTTCTACATGACGCCGTTCGACCTCGGACTCGGCCGGTCGGTGCGGTTCGACCACGACTTCCACGGCCGCGAGGCCCTCGAGAAGCACGCCGAGTCGCCCCGTCGACGCAAGGTGACGCTGCTGTGGAACTCCGACGACGTCGCCGACGTCGTGAAGTCGCAGGTCGAGCCCGGCACTCCGGCGAAGTTCCTCGACTTCCCCAAGGCGCGCTACGGCCTCTACCAGATGGACGAGGTGCGCAAGGACGGCAAGCTCGTCGGCATCTCGACGGACGCGGGGTACGTCGCGTTCGACCAGCTCTACATGTCGCTGGCCACGCTCGACGTCGACATCCGCGACGGCGACGTGGTCGAGGTGGTCTGGGGTGAGAACCCGATCTCGCGCAAGGACTCGGTGGACGCGGCTCACCGCCAGGTGAACATCCGCGCGACCGTCGCCCCGGCGCCGTACCACGACTACGCGCGCACGGTGTACCGCGCCAACGACTGACCCGGATTCCACTCAACGGAATCAGATAGCATGGCGGCGTCGTCGAGGAGGCAGCCGTGGCACGAGGGTCCGCAGGTACATCAGTGCTGCAGCGGCACCTGCGGATCCTCGAGGCGTTCGATGCGTGGCATCCGTTCCTCACCCTGAGTGAGATCGCGGATGCCGCCGGCCTCCCCCGCTCGAGCGCGCACCGCCTGATCGGCGAACTCGAACGCGAGGGCCTGCTCGAGCGGCTGCCCGATCGCACCTACCGCCTCGGCGTGCGGTTGTGGGAATTCGCGAGCCGCACGCCGGGGGCGGTCGGACTGCGCGAGATCGCCCGGCCGTGGCTCGGCGCCGTGCATGAACGAGTGCGCCAGCACACGCAACTGGGGGTCCTGAACGGGCACGACGTGCTCTTCATCGAGCGGATGTCGACGCCTGATGCAGTCGTGAACGCGACGCTCATCGGCGGCCGCATCCCGCTGCATGCGTCGTCGAGCGGCCTGGTGCTGCTGGCGCACGGCGACCCGGCGCTGATCGCCGAGGTCGGCGACGGCGAGTTGAGGGCGTACACCGACCGCACCATCCGCAGCGCCGAGCAACTGCAGGCGGTCCTGGACCGGGTTCGCGCCGACGGATTTTCCGTCGCCGACGGGTACATCCACCCGGAGTCCCGCGGCATCGCCGTGCCGGTGACCGGCCCGAGCGGGGCGGTGTACGCCGCGATCGGCGTCGTGGTGCCGAACGATGGCACCTCCCCGCTGCCGTACGTCAACCTGCTGCGGCGAGCCGCCGCCGGCGTCGCCCGGGACCTCGCGACGGCGTACCGTCCCGACGTCGGGGACCACGCTCACGGGATCCGGTCGCTGGTGACCGGATCGCGTCGATCGCTCGAGTACCTCGAGTCGCTCACCTCCGCCGGCGCACCGACAGCCGAGCCGTGATCGGCTCGGCGCCGTCATCGCGCAATGCGGCGAAACAGATGGGACGGCGTACGGGGTCGGGCGTAGTGTGTGCCCATGTCTGTGAACCCTCCGTTCCGTGCCGACATCGTCGGCAGCTTCCTCCGGCCCGACGACGTCAAGGAGGCGAGAGCGAGACACGCAGACGGTCAGCTCGATGACGCCGGCCTCCGCAGCGTCGAAGACGCCGCGATCGAGCGACTCGTCGAACGAGAAGCGGCCGCGGGCTTGCGGCTCGCGACCGACGGCGAGTACCGCCGGTCATGGTGGCACTTCGACTTCTTCGGCATGCTCGACGGCGTGAGTGTGGTCGAGCTCGACCACGGCATCCAGTTCCAGGGCGTGCAGACACGTCCGCGCGGGCTGCACATCGACGGTCCGGTCGGGTTCCCGGCCGACCATCCCATGCTCGAGCACTTCCGGTACCTGAAGGGGGTGGCGGAGCGCGCCGGGGTCGTCCCCAAGTTCAGCATCCCGGCGCCGACGGTGCTCGATTTCCGCCTCGAGCGCGACGCCCTCAACGGTTCCGAGTACTCCGGGCACGAGGACATCGTCGACGACCTCGCCCAGACCTACCGTGATGCCGTTCAGGCGTTCTACGACGCAGGATGCCGGTACCTGCAGTTCGACGACACCGCATGGGCCTATCTGTGTTCGGAGGAGGAGCTGGCCAAGGCGGCTGACCGCGGCATCCGCACCGATCACCTCGCCGACCGATACGCGGCCCTCATCAATGCCTCGCTCCGCGACAAGCCCGATGACCTGGTCATCACGACGCACGTGTGCCGCGGCAACTTCCGGTCGACCTGGATCTCGTCGGGCGGGTACGAGCCGGTCGCCGAGCAGCTGCTCGGCGAGTGCCGCTTCGACGGGTACTTCCTCGAGTACGACAGCGAGCGGGCCGGCGGGTTCGAGCCGCTGCGCTTCCTGCCCGAGGGCGAGAAGGTCGTCGAGCTCGGCCTCATCACCACCAAGACCGGCGCCCTCGAGGACCACGACGAGATCCGCCGCCGCCTCGACGAGGCTGCGAAGATCGTGCCCCTCTCGCAGCTCGCGCTCAGCCCCCAGTGCGGCTTCGCCTCGACCGAGGAGGGCAACCTGCTCAGCGAGGCGGAGCAGTGGGCGAAGATCGATGCGGTCGTGGCGCTCGCCGACGAGGTGTGGGACGACGCCTGACGCCGTCGCCGTCGCCGGCGCCGACAGGACATGAAGCGGGTCCCGGGCTCACCGGGATGCTGCTACCGGACCCGAGTCTCTCGGGGCCACCGGATGCGGCACGGCGGGCCCGGTGGCACGGCGCAGCGTCGCGCTGACGCGCTGGGCGGTCGAGGTGAGCTTCGGCGCCAGCGCGGCCGGTTCGGGTGCACCCGCCGTCCAGGCAAGCGATACGGCGCCGTAGAGCTCGCCCCGGTGGCCGAACACGGGAGTCGAGATCGACCCGGTGGAAGCAACCAGCGCACCCTCGCTGACGGCGATGGCGGTTCGGCGAGCCTCCTGTGCGAGCCGACGGAGCTTGCCGAGATCGACGACCGTGCGCGCCGTGTACCGGCGCAACGGACCCCGCGCGAGCGGTTCCCACACCTCCCGACCGCCGAACGCGAGCAGGATCAGGCCGGGGGAGGTCGCGTGCAGTGGCAACCGCTCTCCCAGGCCGGCCGTCACGTTCGCGTCGCGCCAGCCGAGCAGTTGCTCCACGACCACGCTGCCGTCGGGATGGAACACCGAGAGCACGGTGGCCAGCCGCGTGTCGACGAAGAGCTGTTCGAGGAACGGCAGGATGTGCGCCCGTTGGTCATGGGCGCGGGGTGAGAGCGTGCCCAGGCGCCAGAGCCGATGTCCGATCGCGTAGCGGCGCCGTTGGTCGCGCTCGAGCGCTCCCCATGCCGTCAGCTGGGTCACGACCCGATGGGTGGTCGACATCGGCAGGTCGGTCGCGCGGGCGAGTTCGGTGAGCGTCATGCTCGGCCGCTCCATGCTGAAGGCACCCAGCACCTCGAGCATCTTCTCCTGAGCGACCACGGAACCACTCCTTCGTGCCTCAGTCGAGGCGCGACGCCCCGTTCGCGGGCGAGCGCTCGGCGATCGCGTGCAACCACGAGATCGTTGCGTCGGTCATCGGATGGTCCGCGCCGAGCGATTCGAGGAATGCGAGCGCGTCGCGCATCTCTGCTTCGCGACGCACCGCGTGCACTGGGGTTCCGTCGAGCAGGCGCCGCACGACCTCGTGGCCCGATGGGCCGAGCTCGGAGGCGATCTGGTCGATCACCCACTCCTCGGCCCCGATCGCCTTCGCCGCGGTCGTGCTCTCGAAGATCAGCGCGGCGAGGCCCTTCATGAAGACACTGCGCAGCAGCTTCAGCCCGCCGGCGGCGCCTGCGTCGGGGCCGACATCCACGGCCGGTATGCCGAGCTCACCGAGGAGTCCGTGCAGCCGGCTCGCGCCGGTGCCGCTCAGCACGAGCGGCGTGTCGATGCCTGCGCGCGGGACGGGCGCGAGGATCGCGACGTCGACGAACGGCACGTCGCGTCGGGCGGCCCGCTCGGCGAGTTGCTGCTTCTTCGCCGGCGAGGTCGTGTTCATGTCGGCGAAGATCGTCGACGAGCCCATGGCGGACAGCGCCTCATCGAGCACGGATGCCGCGGCATCGCCGCCGACGAGGCTCAGCACTACATCGGCGTCGCGCACGGCCTCGGCGATCGAGGGAGCCAGCACGACGCGCGGCGGTGCGGAGTCGGCGGCCGGATCGCTCGCCGTGACCGTGGCTCCTCGGTCGACGAGGTCGGCAGCATAGATTCGCCCCGCTTCCCCCAGACCCAGTACGGCGACGCGCACGGCACATCACTCCTTCGACGATGAATGCCACGAATATTGTCAACAATAGTGGTTCCCGCTATCGCTCGAACCCACTACAGTGAATCCGGGAGTGTGACGCATGCCGACAGCTGTACAGGAGTCCCAGGCGTCGGGCACGGCCGACGCGACCGACGCGACCGACATGACGGTTCCGGATGCCGCAGGCACGGCCGAGGCGCGGGTCACCGATCTCATCCGCGACGCGATCGTGCGCGGCGAGTACGCACCGAATCAACGACTGATCGAGGCCGACCTGAGCTCGACGTTCGGGGCGAGCCGGGCGACGGTGCGCACTGCGCTGCTGGAGCTGGCCAGCGAGGGACTGGTCGAGCGCCTGCCGAACCGTGGGTCCCGCGTTCGCGCGATCTCGCTCGACGAGGCGATCGAGATCCTCGAGGTGCGCATGGCGGTCGAGGGCCTGTGCGCCGCGAAGGCGGCGGACAAGCTGTCCGACGCCGACGCCGAGGGGCTCCGGCGGCTGCGAGACGAGATGACCGCGGCGGTGGCCGAGGGCGACCTCGTGGAGTACTCGCGCCTGAACCAGTACCTCGACCTGCGCGTCCGCGAGCTCAGCGGGCACGCGACCGCGTCCGATGTACTCGCCCGTCTGCACGCGCAGAGCGTGCGCCATCAGTTCAAGCTGTCGTCGCGTCCGGCGCGCGCGAAGGTGTCCGTACTGCAGCACGCCGCCATCATCGATGCGATCGTCGCGCGCGACTCCGACGGTGCGGCGCTGGCGGTGCGCGACCACATGCTCAGCGTGATCAGCGCGCTGCGCGAGCTCGCCTGACGCCGACGTCTACGATCCGGCCACTGCCGCGAGGACCTCTTCGAGGGGCCCGAGGTCGGTGGCGTCGTCGAAGATCCACTGCGGCTCGGAGCGCTCGGAGTGGTGCGTGGGGATGAGCCGCAGCGCCTCACTGCGGCGACCCGCGTCGCGGTAGATGCCGCGACTGGCCATGGTGACCGCCCGGGCATCGGTCTGGCGCGCTCCGCGATCGGTGAGGCATCCGTGCGACGCCTCGATCACGACCACCACGCCGCTCGCATCGAGTCCCGACTCCACGGCGTCGGCGAGCTGGCTGGTGAGACGCTCCTGCACCTGGAGGCGTGCGGCGAGCGCCTCCAGTGCGCGGGCGAAGGA
>DASUVU010000187.1:0-15540 GCA_036378815.1 Agromyces sp.
CGCGAACGACTCAGGAGACGACATCATGTCAACACCCCGGGCACTCCGGCCCCTTCGCAACCCGGCCTACCGCTGGCTCGCCGCGGCGCTCGTGGCGTCGATGGTCGGCGCTGGCATCTGGATGGTCGCGCTCGTCTGGCAGATCGTCGCGATCGGCGGCGGCGCGGCCGAGCTCTCGCTCGTCGCCGGAGCATCAGCGGTCGGAATGCTGCTGACGACGCTGCTGGGTGGTGCACTCGCCGATCGGATGTCGCAGCGGCGCATCCTGCTCGTCGTCGAGGTCGTTCGGGCAGCCAGCGTCGGCATCGTGGCGCTGCTCTCGCTCACGGGCGCGCTCGCCGCATGGCAGCTGGCCGTGGTCGCGCTCGTCGGCGGCATCATGGCCGGCCTCTACTACCCGGCGTACTCGGCGCTGCTGCCGAGCGTGCTGCCCGAGGACGAGCTCATGGCCGCGAACGGCTTCGAGGGGATGGCGCGTCCGGTGCTCATGCAGGCCGGCGGACCGGCGCTCGCGAGTGCGCTCATCGCGATCTCGTCGCCCGGTGCGGCGCTCGCCGTTGCCGCGATGACCAGCGTCGCGGCGGCCGTGTTCATCCTGAAGGTGCCCGAGGTGCCGCTGCGCGGCGAGCGCCCCGCGCTCGAGGCCGAGAGCGAGTCGGGACCGCGGCATCCGGCCCTCGCCCTGCTCGCGGACGTGCGCGACGGGTTCACCTACATGGTGCGCACGCCGTGGCTGCTCGGCACACTCACGTTCGCGTCGCTGCTCATCTTCCTGATCATGGGGCCGTTCGAGGTGCTCGTGCCGTTCGTGATCAAGGACCGCGCGGCCGGCGGCCCCGAAGACCACGCACTGATCCTGGCCGCGTTCGGCATCGGTGGTGCGGTCGGCTCTGCGATCATCGCTTCGCTCCGGATGCCGCGTCGCTACCTCACCGTGATGAACCTGCTCTGGGCGTTCGGATGCCTCCCTCTCGCCGTGTTCGGCCTGACCGACCAGATCTGGGTGATGGCCATTGCCGCCTTCCTCGTCGGCGCGGCGTTCAACGGCGGCGTCGTGATCTGGGGCACGCTGCTGCAGCGCCGCGTGCCGGCCGAGATGCTCGGCCGCGTCTCGAGCCTCGACTTCTTCGTCTCGCTCGCGTTCATGCCCGTTTCAATGGCGGTCGCCGGCCCGGCGGGGGAGTCGCTCGGACTGCCGGTCGTGTTCCTCATCGCGGGCGTCGCGCCGCTGGTGATCGGCATCGTCGCGATCGTGGCGGCGCGGATGACCCGCGACGAGCTCGCGAACCCGCTCGACACCGATGAGGTCGAGCCGCTCGAGCCTCACGAGACGGATGCCGCCGGCGCACCGCTCGCGCCGGTCGACGCCCTCGCCGCAGCGGCATGACGCCGGCACACGACGTGGCGCGCACTCAGATCCGCGCCACGTCGTATGCGGCGAAGTGCGGATCGACGGTGAGCACCGTGAGCTGCTCGGTGATCGCCTGGGCGATGAGCATGCGATCGAACGGATCGCGGTGATGCCATGGCAGGGTTCGCAACGCATCGGCGTGGGATGCTCCGAACGGCAGGTGCTCGAATCCGCCTTCGTCGAGGGTGGGCAGCAGGTCGTCTGGCGCGTCGAGCTTCCCGAGCGAGACCTTGATCGCGATCTCGGCGACGGCCATGGCTGAGACCAGCACCGTGTTGCCGGCATCGGCGATGAGCTCCCGATGCACGGCGCCGAGTCGGCGGTCATCACCGAGCCACCAGAGCAGCACGTGCGTGTCGAGCAGCAGCCTCATTCGCCGTACCAGTCCGCGGCCTCATCGGGCGTGAAGGTATCGAAGTCAGGTGCGATCGTGACGCGATCCTTCCAGGCGCCCGGATGCCGCGGCATCCGCTCAGGGGTGTACGGCACCAGGCGTGCCACGGGCCGACCGCTCCGGCTGATCACGATGCGCTCTCCGGCTTCGGCACGTGCGATCAGGCGCGAGAACTCGGTTTTCGCCTGGTAGATGTTGACGCTGTCACCGAATGCCACCATCCTGCCATCGTACT
The DNA here is from genome assembly GCA_036378815.1 of Agromyces sp. Taxonomy (GTDB): domain Bacteria; phylum Actinomycetota; class Actinomycetes; order Actinomycetales; family Microbacteriaceae; genus Agromyces. Next base: position 2,041 of record DASUVU010000187.1, read on the forward strand.
TGACCAGACTTGGTCTAGTCATACTCGCGATCTCAGTCGGCTTCGTTGCGTTCTGCTCAACTCCGGAGCATCGTCATCGCGAACAGCACCGCGGCAGGATGTATCGGGACGCCATCTTCGTCGACGAGACCGATCGCGACGAGCACCCGCAGCACGCGATTGAAGTCCGGTACGCCTGAGCCGGCGCTGATCACGTCACGGTGCGCCTCGTCGAAGGCGAATGTCCGAACCTCGTGTTCACCGCGCGTGAGATCGATGGCGAACTCCGCGATCTGGGTGGACACCGTCAGCGTGTATCGCCGGGACCCGGCCGCCATCAGCCGAGCGGCCAGTACGCTCCAGAGCTTCAACGGGTGCTCCAGCGCTCGATCACGGACTTCGGCGAGGGTGTGCAGGCGACCCTTGTGCCGCCGAAGCAGACGGAGCTCGCGCAGATCGTCGCCCAGCTCACCGAGGTCGGCTGGCTCGACACCGTCGGACGCGGCAGCCCGGCGGAGGATGTCGCGGATCGGCGCGATCACCCGTTCGGCGAGTTCGGCGTCGACCTCGACCGAGCTGAGGATTCCCAGGCGGAGCAGATCCATCCGGAGCGCTCGACGCGCGACGACGCTCGCGCCCCAGACGGCGGCATCGAGGGAACTCCCGCATGACTCGAGGCCGAGCGCGCTGCGCGACCGGGCGCCGAAGCGCACGTCGAACTCGTGCTCCAAGAGGTGGAGCTCGTCGGGATCGCCGAGCTCGCCGTACGCTGCCTCAGCGAGGTCTCGCGGGACCAGGCCGGCGCCGCCGAGGATGGTCGCCGTGGATGCACCGAACGGCCGAAGCGAGCTGTCCACCCGGCGGATGCGGTGGCGCCACCCGCGCACCGGCCGATCATCGACGAGTTCGCGCTGACGGTACTCGAACACGAGCTCATCACCCGCGTGCCCGACGGCCTCGGCGACGTTCCACGCGTGGTCGCAGATGATGTCGTCGTCGTCCGAGTAGTAGGAGTGGTACTCGCGCCACGCGTCGGGACGCCTGACTCGTCGCACGAGCGGGCGGAGTCGCTCATCTCGGCCGTGGCTGCTGAGCTCGTCGCCCCACCCGTCGGCGTCAGGCCTCGACCCGACCAGCGCAAGCGCCCGGGCCGGCCACGCGGATCCGAACTGGTGAGTGCCGGTGCCGGTCCACCCGAAGGCGATCAGGATCGCATCGGCGAGCTCATCGAGACCCGCAGTGCCATCGATGGTGATCTCGCGCCACGTCTCGCGCTCCGTCCCCTCGAGGTCGATTCGGAGGATGAGCTGCTGGCGAGGGTCGGATTGTCGGGCCATGAGGCAATCCTGTGCGGCAGGGCCCAGCCGTCGGAGCGGTGGTGCGGCATCCGTGAGTCACTGGTGTCTCCGCGCGCAATGTGGAGGAGTGGTGGGCCGCGCTGCCGCAGCATCCGACACTGAGATGTACGCCGCAGAGCCCACCCGCACCGTGGCGAGTGAGCTCTGCGTGAGTGCCCTCCGAGTGTCGTCGACCTAACGTGAGAGCTGCGCCAGTACCGCCTCAGCGAGGGCGATCGCGGCGTCGCGGTCGGCGCCAGTGACGTTGTACCAGTCCTCACCGATCCGCAGGTCGACCGCGCAGCTGTCCCCGTACGGGGCGGACGAGCATCGGATCACCGCCGTGTCGTCGGCGCTCAGCCCGGCCACCTCCACCGCTGAGGTGGTGCCAGCCTGCAGCATCCGCTCGAATGCCCAGCGACCGTCGGTCACCCAGTCCACACCAGCCGCGAGGTCAGCGTCGAAGATGGTCCACATGCATCCGGTGTTGCCGGCGGTTTGGCGGGCCTCCGCCCACGCGCTCCAGCCGCCGCCACCGCTGCGCCGCGTTTCAGGTTCGGGCGTGCCGGTGACGGAGCGAACAGTGTCGAGCGGCAGAACGGCCTCGCAGTCCTCCACCGGCGGCGTGCCCACGTGCTCGCGGGCAGTGGGGGGCGCGGCGGGGCCTGCCGCCGTCACAGCGTCGATGATCGCGTCGAACAACGGCTGCCAACGGGATGCATCGATCGCACCCGCTCCGCCGAACGCCGACACGACCACCCATGCGTCGCCGACGGCCGCGGATCCCTCGCAGAGCGCGACCGCATCGAGCACTGCTCCTGGATCGCACTGGTTCCGATCGTCCGGCAGCCCGTACTGCGTGGCGCGTTCGCTCCAGCCCGCGGTGGGCCGCGGCACGACCATGACGGTGACGCCGACGTAGTCCGGATTCGTGCCGTACTGGTGGTTCTCGGGAGCTCCGTTCGACCACTCGCACGCGGTGCCGCCGACCGAGAGGATCGACGTTACTCTCGGGATCGCGATGCCGACACCCGATGCGGTGACGATCGGGTCGGACGGCGCGATATCCGTGGTGAACAGATCCGACACCAGCGCGGGGTCGACCAGCGTGTCGCACGCGAGCCCGTAGCGCGATTCGGGTGTTCCGGGAGCCACCGCGTAGTCCGTGGGCGGCGGGGTTGGCACCTGGGTCGGGCTCGGGATGGCGGTCGGTGTGGGCGTCGGCGTCGACGCCGGGTCCATCGAGTACTGCCCGATCGGCGCGATCCCGAAGACGAAGGCCGCCCCGGCCGTGACGCCGATGAGCAGGGCCGCGCCGAGCACGCCCCCGACGATGCGATCGGTCTTGGTGGAGCGCTTGGCGGGTGCCGGTTCGCTCGCGACCTGCTGGAGCACGTTGCGCTTCATCGACACGAGCAGGCGTGTCAGGTCATCTCCGGTGGGTGGTTCAGATCTCATCGAGGGTCACCGCCTTCTTCAATCGGGCACGGCTTCGGGACACGCGTTGTTTCACGGCTCCGACGCTGAGACCGAGCTGCTCGGCCGCTTCGGCGTACGGCACGCCGTCGATCAGGCACAGCTCGCACACGCGCCGGTCGATCGGATCGAGTCGTTCGATCTCGTCGAGCACCCAGCGCAGGTCATCCCGCGCGGACTCGGCGTCGTCGTGATCGCGGACCGCGTCGGCTCGATTCGTCGAAGTCTCGTCGAGCTCGTCGGCTGCATGACGCACCGCCTTGCGAGCGGCATTCCGGCCGAGGTTCCGGCACGTGACCAACAGCCAGGGCAGCAGGGATGCCTCGGCGATCGTGATCTCGGACGACTTGCGCCACATCGTCACGAACGTGTCCTGCACGATCTCCTCGACGTCCATCCGGCTCGCCGCGATCGCCCAGGCATACCGCGTCACCGCCGGCGCATGTCGGTCGAACACCACCGACAGCGCCCGTTGATCTCCGCCCGCCACCCGTTCCAACAGATCGGCGTCGGACCCTTCGCTCTCGTCCACGCGCACCTCCTCACCTGAGAGATGTCGCCAGAAGCGAGAAGGTCACAGGGTACTTCGAGAATGGCCTAACGCACCGGGATCCCGAACGGGGTCAGCAATGCGAACAGGAAGGCCACCGGGATCGGGGCGACGACGATGAATGCTCGTGATGCTGCCGGGGTGCACCTGCAGCGCATCGTCGAACTCGAGCTGCAGCCTCGCGAGCACGTCGCTGTCGCCACCGGTGCGGACGGGCTCACGGGTGATTCGCGGATGCCGCGATGATCGCGTCCACCGAGGTACCGACGCACGCTGTTCATTCACTCGTGAGACTCGTCGGATCTCCGCCGCGCGCTGGGTCACCGCGAACATGCCCGACGGGGAATCCGCGACCAGGCCGTTCACGTCTGCCGGGCACCGCGGTGCGGTGCCGTGCCGCGACGGCGACGTCACTCGCCGAGGAGGCGTTCGGTGGCGCCGCTGACGTGCGCGCGCATGGCCTCGGCGGCCGCGGTGGCATCACCGGCAGCGATCGCGTCGTAGATCGCCGTGTGCTCGGGGGCAGCGAGGCGCGCCCCCGTTCGGCCGAACTTCGAGAAGAGCCGGAACCGCTGGATCTGCCCTCCGAGCGCCGAATACGCCATCTGCAGGAACGGGTTGCCCGCCTGCGCGGCGATGGTCATGTGGAAGCGATCGTCGGATCGCCAGTACATGTCGAAACCCTCGGTCTCGACGTCGGCCAGGGCCGCCGATCGATGGAACTCGTCGAGGGTCTCGCGCAGGGTGGCGAGGAACTCGTCGGTCGTGCGCAGCGCCGCCTGCTCGGCCAGCTTCGGCTCGAGCAGGAGCCGCGCCTCCATCAGTTGCTGCACTTCGACCCGGGTCATCATGGGAGCGACCCGGTAGCCGCGCAGCGCTTCCCGCTCGACGAGTCCGGTGTGCTCCAGCCGGGCGAGCGCCTCGCGCAGGGGCGTCTGGCTCACGTCGAGCTCGCGCGACAATGCGCCGATGTTCAGGCTCTGGCCCGGGCCGCGAGCCCCCGACATGAACTGCTGCAGCAGCACGTCGTACATCTGGTCGGCAATCGGCCGCTTCGTCGTGGTGCGGTCGCTCATTTCATCAGTGTATGGTCAGCGGGCATCGAACCCGGTTTCGCCGCCTGCGGGCGACCGGTCATGCGGCCGTTGAGCCGGTGGAAGCCCAGGCCGATCAGGTTGGTGGCGGCACCGACGAGCAGCGCACCGAGCACGTTGCCCGAGATCGGAGCCGCCTCGATGAGGTGCACGGCGAGTACGGTGGAGAATCCGATGAACATGCCCGGCACGGCACTGAACGCCGACGCCCGCCCGAGAAGGATCATGAGCGGGTTGGCGACAGCCAGCACGAGAATCGTGCTCACCCACAGTGGCACCGCGGTTCCGAGGATCGCTCCGAGGGCCGACGCGCCGGCGATCGTGCCGGTTCCGAACAGGGCGCCGACCATGAGGCACGTGGCCAGAGTCGACATGCGCGTCGCGCGGCTGGTCGTGGCCAGGGCGGCGGCGGCCCATCCGAGGAAGATCCCGAACGTCGGCACGTCGAGCAGCGCCCCGAGGAGCACGGAGGAGACGGCGAGGATCGTGGCGGCGATCTCAGGCGGGAGCACAACGCGGGGGCGAGGCTCGTCCACGGCGGGCCGGTCCCTCTCGTCGACGGCGACGGATTCGAGCTCTACTCGAACGCTTGCGGTTGTGTTCAGCACTCCACCCTCGGTATCTGATTGGGACCTTGGCTAATCGTATAGTATAGTCGATACTATCTGTTGGAGGAACGATGCATCGGCGCGTGGACGGAGGTGACGCTGTCATGAACTCCTACGCGGCGCACCCGCTCGTAGAGGGCTTCCCGGGCAAGTCGTCGTCGCACGGCGCGTTCGGATGGAGCAGCCTCTGGCTCCTCGACGATGGCGAACGGCGAGTCCTCGTCGATGCCGGCCAGCCCGCGTACATTCCCCTGATCCATGACGGCCTCGCCCGTCTCGGGCTGACGCCTGGCGATGTGACCGACGTGCTCCTCACTCATCTGCACTGGGATCACGTGGCGAACTTCACGATGTTCACGAACGCCACGACGTGGGTGGGGGATCGGGAGCTCGCGTGGGCTGCCGATCAGCCCGCCGGAACGAAGTTCATCCCCGACCTGCACGTGCAGGAACTGTCGCGACGCACCCGCGGGGTCGAGCGGATCTCGCCCGATCAGGAGATCCTGCCCGGCATCCACGTGATCGCCAGCCCCGGCCACACCCCGAACCACCTCGCGTTCTACGCCGAGCGCACCGAGCAGCACCTGCTGTTCGCGGGCGACTCGGTCAAGAACATCCACGAACTCACCACCCTGCGCGCCGACTCCAGCATCGATGAGGAAGCGAGCGCGTCGACGATCGACCGGTTGCGTTCCCTCCTGCGCGACACCTCCGGAGTGCTGGTGCCCGGCCACGACGTCGGACTCGAGCTCGCCGATGGCGAGGTGCGGCGGGTGCGCCCCCAGCAGGCGCTGATCGGTTACTTCGCCGACGGCACGAATGGCGAGCAGGACCGCAGCATCAGCTGATGCGCATGAAAGGACGATGATGACGACAGTGCTCTACACCGGCGGCACGGGCCGGATGGGCCGGGTGATCCGGGAGGGCCTCGCCGGCCGTTACGACCGGGTCGTGCTCTTCGCGCGCAGTGCTCCCGACGAGCCGCTGCATCCCAACGAGGAGATCGTGCTGGGCAACCTCGCCGACCTCGACGGCCTGGTCGCGGCGGCCGCTGGAGTAGATGTCATCGTGCACCTCGGCGGGATCGCCGACGAGGCATCGTACGAGCAGATCCGCACGTCGAACATCGACGGCACCTACCACGTGTACGAGGCTGCCCGCCGTGCGGGCGTGCGCCGCGTGATCTTCGCGAGCTCGAACCACATCGTGGGATTCCACCCGGCAACCGACGTGCTCGACGAGGCTGCGACATTGCGACCCGACTCCTACTATGGCGTCTCCAAGGCGTTCGGCGAGGCGCTCGCGAGCCTGTATCACGACAAGTGGGGCGTCGAGTCGGTGCTGCTGCGCATCGGCACCTTCCGAGCCGCTCCCGAGGATGTGCGCCAGCTTGCGCTGTGGCTGAGCTGGCGCGACGGCGTCGAGTTGGTGCGCTGCGCCATCGAGAGCGGCCCGGTGGGCTGCCAGGTCGTGTACGGCTGCTCGGCGAACGCCGACCGCTGGTGGAATGCAGACGCCGGCTGGGCGGCGATCGGATTCGTTCCGAAGGACAACGCCGCCGACCACGACGAAGACGTCGATCGCGCTGCACCCGAACCCGCATACCACGGCGGTGGCTTCACCGCTCCTGATTATGAAGGAGGAATCTGGTGAGCACCGAACCCGAAACCACCGATGTCCTGATCACCACCGCGTTCCTGCAGCCTGGTGACGAGGTCGATCGGATGCTTCGCACGGCGGGCTTGTCGACGCGCCACGTTCCCGACCTCACCGCACTCTCGGAGCACGAGCGCACCGAGCTGCTGCGCGGGGTGCGGGCGATCATCGCCGGCACCACGCCCATCACAGGTGAGGACCTGGCCCTCGCCGAGCGCCTCGAGATCATCGTGCGAACAGGCGTCGGCTACGACAGTGTCGACGTCGCCGCGGCGACCGAACGCTGCATTCCCGTCTGCATCACCGCCGGTGCCAACCGGCAGGCCGTCGCCGAGCATGTGTTCGCGCTGATGCTGGCCCTGGCCCGTCGAGTGCCCGAGAACATCCAGCACCTTTCCGAGGGCACGTGGCAGCAGCTGACGGGACGAGAGCTGCGCGGGGCGACGCTCGGCATCCTCGGCCTCGGCTCGATCGGCAAGGCTGTTGCAGGTATCGCCACCGGCTTCGGCATGGACATCGTCGCCTACGACCCGTACTTCGACGAAGCGTTCGCCGCTGCCCACGGCATCCGGCGTGCCGAGCTCGACGAGGTTCTCGCACAGGCCGACTTCGTGTCCCTGCACCTGTTCCTCGACGAGTCCACCCGCAACCTCATCAACGCCGATCGCCTGCGGACGATGAAGTCGGACGCCATCCTCATCAACACGTCGCGCGGAGCCTGCGTCGACGAGGATGCGCTCGTGGATGCCGTTCGCAATGGTGTGATCGGCGGGGCCGCCCTCGACGTGTTCGCAACCGAGCCGTTGCCGAAGGACAGCCCACTGCTGCGCACGCCCGGTATCCTCGCGACGACGCACGTCGCCGGCGCGACGCAAGAGGCTCGTGGCGAGTCCGGTCGCATGGCCGCGACCAACGTGATCGATGTGCTCGGCGCTGCTCGGGCACCCCAGTTCGTGGTCAACCCCGGTTACGACGCGGTGCCCGCATGATCCTCGAGACCACCGCGGGATCGGTACGCCTCGCCGCGAATCTCAAGTGGATGTTCACCGAGGTGCCGTTCGAGGAGCGCTTCGACCGGGCCGCCGCGTCCGGATTCACCGGCGTCGAGTTCGCGTCGCCGTACGATCTGCCGGCCCCCCGCATTCGCGAGCTGCTCGACGGGGCCGGCCTTCAGCAGGCGCTCATCAACACGCCCGCCGGCTCGAAGGGTTCGCCGACCGTCATGGGAGCGGCGTACGTGCCGGGGGCCCGCGAGGAGTTCCGCGCCGGCGTGCTCAGGGCGCTCGAGTATGCGACGGCGCTCGACGCGCCGGTGGTGCACGTGATGGCCGGGCTCCGTCCCGCCGACGCCGACGCCGACCTCGCCTTCGCCACCTACGTCGCGAACATCGGCTGGGCGGCCGAGCAGGCACGTGGAACCGGCATCCGACTCGTGCTGGAGGCGATCAACAAGCGCGACCAACCCACGTACGGGCTGCAGACGATGGAGACCGCGGCGGCCGTCGCCGAGGCGATCGATCCCGCAGTGGTCGGCGTGCTCTTCGACGTCTACCACGCCCAGGTCGACGGCGGAAACCTGATCGAGCGATTCGAGCGCCTGGCGCCCCGCATCGGGCACATCCAGATCGCCGACAACCCCGGACGCGGCGAGCCGGGCACGGGCGAGATCGCCTACGACCGAGTGCTGGCGCAGGTCGCAGCCAGCGGCTATCGCGGCTGGGTCGGATGCGAGTACGGGCCGCTCGCCGACACCGAGGCGGGCCTGTCATGGACCGAGAGGATCTCAGCATGAGCGACACGCGAATCGCACTCATCAGCGCCACGCCGTTGGCGATCGGGCCGGCCGCCGCCGCGATCGGCGAGGCATTCCCGAACGGCACCGTCTGGAACCTGCTCGACGATCGGCTGCTGGCCGACGCCCAGGTGGAGGGCGGCATCACCGAGCCGCTCGCGGCGCGCATGGACCACCTCATCGACCTGGCCCTCGCCGGTGGCGCCGACGGCGTGCTGCTGACCTGCTCGCAGTACGGCGGGCGCGCCGACGTGCGCGACACGGCCTCCGACGGCGTGGCCGTGCTCTCCGCCGACGGGCCGCTCTTCGCCGAGGCCGTCGCGCGGCGCCCCGAGCGGGTGCTGCTGGTCGCGTCGCTCGAGAACGCGGCATCCGACAGCACCGAGCGACTCTCGGCCGCGTTCAGTGCCGCGGGCGCGACGACCGACCTCGTGCCGCTCGTCGTGGGCGCTGCCGCGAAGCCGTTGTCCGAGGACCGGCTCGTCGAGGTGCTCGCCGAGGCGATCGCCCAGGCCGAGGTGGCGTACGACGTGATCGTGCTCGCGCAGTTCTCCCTCGCGCCGGCCGCAACGGCGCTCGCCGACCGGTTCGGCGTGCCCGTGCTCGACGCGCCGCGAGCAGCCGCGCGTCGACTGGCCGCCGAGATCGATGGGCGCGCGTCGTGATCGGGGTCATCGCCGACGACGTGACCGGTGCCACCGATGTCGCCGCGGCCCTCAGCCGCGCCGGACTGCGAACGCTGCTGTCGCTGACGGCCGACCTCGGTGACGACCCGGCGAGCGCCGACGCCGACGCGATCGTGATCGGGCTGAAGACCCGGTCGAACCCGGTGTCGGATGCCGTCGCAGAGAGCCTCGAGGCGCTGTCGGCGCTCCGTCGGTTCGGAGCCGACCGGTTCTACTTCAAGTACTGCTCGACCTTCGACTCCACTGCCGAGGGCAACATCGGGCCGGTGACCGAGGCGCTCGCCGACGAGATCGGCGCCCGCGTCGTCGTGACCACCCCGGCCGCGCCGATGCACGGGCGCACCGTGTACCGCGGCCACCTGTTCGTGGGTGACGCCCTCGTGAACGAGACCCACATGCGCCACCACCCCGTCACGCCGATGCGCGATTCCTCGGTTCCGCGACTGCTCGAGCCGCAGGTGGCCGGCGCGGTCGGTCTGCTGCCGCTCGAGGTCGTGCGCGCCGGCGCCGAGGAGATCCGCACCGCCGTGGCCGACGCCGAGCGGACGGGAACCCGCCACCTCGTGGTCGACTCGGTCTCCGACGCCGACCTGGACACGGTCGCGGAGGCCGTCGGGGATGCCGCGCTGCTGGCCGGCTCCGCCGGACTGATCGGCGCCATCGCGCTGCGCCGTGGCGGTACCGACCGGGCGGCGGCCCGCCCGCCCGTGGGCGTGACCGCGATCCTCGCCGGAAGCTGCTCGCGGCGCACGCTCGAGCAGATCGCCCGCTTCCGCGAGAACGGCGGCGAGGCCTATCAGCTCGTCGCCGAACCGGGCGAGACCGCCGCCGACCTGGCCGCGGGTGCCCTGGCCTGGTGGGACGCACGGCCCGACGAGGTATCCGCTCTCATCTACTCCTCGAGCCCGGCTGAGGAGCGGGATCCCCGCATTGCCGACGCCGGCGCGCTGTACGAGAAGACCGCGGGGCTGGTCGCGACCCAGCTCGCCGACCGTGGGCTGCAGCGCATGCTCATCGCGGGCGGTGAGACCTCGGGGGAGGTCGTCAGGGCACTCGGCACGAAGGTCGCCGTCGTCGGCGAGGAGGCCGCGCTCGGCGCACCCTGGATCCAGGACCCCGAGCGCGACCTGCATCTCGTTCTGAAGTCGGGCAACTTCGGCGAACCTGACTTCTTCGTCGACGTGGCACGAAGCGGAGAGGCCCCGTGAGCGCCGAAACGGCACGAGCGCAGATCGAGCGCATCGCGCACTCGATCCATCGTCGCGGCCTCACCCACGGCCGCACCGGCAACCTCGCGGTTCGCGACGGCGAGCGCCTTCTCGTCACTCCGACAGGAGTCTCCCTCGGCGACGTCGACGGGAGCGAGCTGTCGGTGCTCGACGACAACGGGCGCCACCTCGACGGACCTCGCCCGACCAAGGAGGCGTTCCTGCATCTGGCCATGCTGCGGGTGCGTCGCGACGCCGATGCGGTCGTGCACACGCACTCCGTCTACTCGGCGGCCCTGTCGTGCCTCGACGGGCTCGACGTGAACGAGCCGCTCCCGCCGCTGACGGCGTACTACGGCATGCGAGTCGGTCGCCTGCAGGTGCTGCCGTACTTCGCGCCCGGCGACCCGGCTGCGACGGGCGCCGCGGAGGCGGCCGCCCGCACGGGGCATGCGCTGCTGCTCCGCAACCACGGACCGGTCGTGGCGGGCGCCGACCTCGACTCGGCGCTCGACGCCCTCGAGGAGCTCGAGCACACCGCCCAGTTGTACTTCATCACCCGGGGGCTGCCGACGGCTCCGCTCACCGATGAGCGGTTGGCTGCGCTCAGCGCCTCCGGCACCACCGAAAGGACCCCTTCCGCATGATCTCCCTCTACAGCGGACTCGTCGTGCGGCAACCGCTCGTCGAGTCGCTCATCCCCGAGTTCGAATCCGCGACCGGCAGCCGCATCGAGGCCACGTTCGAGCCCACCTCGGTGCTGCTCGAGCGCATCGAAGCCGGCGAACGACCCGACCTCGTGCTCGGCGTCGCGGCATCCGTTCGCGACCTCGCCGACCAGGGCGTGCTCGCCGGCGACGCCACGGCCGACATCGCGGTCTCTGCGGTCGGGTTCGCCCGTCTGCCCGAGACCCCCGGCCCGGCCGACTCCTCGGCGCAGGCGTTCCTCGACTACCTCGTGGCGGCGCGTGCCGTCGCGTACTCGCTGTCGGGCGCCAGCGGGCTGCACTTCATGGAGGTGCTGCGCCGCCACGACCTGCTCGATCGCATCGACGAGCGGGCCGTCAGGTTCGACTCGGGCCTGACTGCCGAGGCCGTCGTCGACGGCCGGGCCGACCTCGCGATCCAGCAGGTGAGCGAGTTGCGGTCCGTCGTCGGGCCGCACCTCGTGGAGCCGATCCCCCACGACCTCCAGTCGTACGCGCGGTTCGCGATCGGCGTCCGGGCCGGAGCCCCGGATGCCGCGGCTGAGTTCGCGTCGTACCTGACCGGCGACCGCGCGAAGAGCGCGTTCGCGGCGGTCGGGTTGAGCGCGCCCTGAGCACACCTCCCACATGTCGGCCGGCCGCGGCCATGACACCATCGATGAAGGAACCTCATGACAAGGAAAGTTGTAGTCGACACCGACACGGGTGTGGATGACGCGCTGGCGCTGATGCTGCTCGCGGCCGATCCCGACGTCGAGATCCTGGCCGTGCTGAGCGTGTTCGGCAACTGCCACGGCGAGCGCGCCGCCGACAACGCGCGCTACGTGCTCGACACGTGCGGCCGGCAGGACGTGCCCGTCTATCGCGGTTGCGATGTGCCCCTGAAGCAGGAGCTGAAGCTCTCGTCGGGCGTGCACGGCGACGACGGGTTCGGCAACACCGGCCTGCGTCCGGCCACCTCGGTGCCGGCGGAGCCCAACGGCATCCCGATCCTGATCGACCTCGTCGATGCGCACGAGGGCGAGATCGACTACCTCGCCCTCGGCCCGCAGACGAACCTCGCGACGGCGCTACGCACGGAACCGAAGCTGCTGGAGCGCTTGCGGAGCACGACCATCGTCGGAACCCTCGGGCCCGCGCTCTACAACGACACCGAGCCGTGGGCCGACCGCCGGTTCCGGGTCTCACGCGACCCGAACGTGTCGTTCGACATCGACGCGGCGCAGGAGGTCGCGAGTCGCCCGGGCAACGTCACCTGGTGCGGACCGTATGTGACCCGCCAGGCGCTCGTGCCCGAGGACTTCTTCCTCGAGATCGCCAGGGAGACCGGCTTCGCCCCGGCCGAGCTGATCACCCGCATCAGCCACGACTACGCGGGCTTCTACACTCGCTCGTACGACCGGGCCGACGACGCCCGAGTCATGGGCATCAACGACAGCCTTGCGGTGGCGACGTTGCTGCGCCCTGACCTGGTGGCCGGCTCCGTGCAGCGGCCGCTGCAGACGTTCGAGGACCCGGCCACGGGCGAGCGCTTCCTGGCCGGCGTGCACCCGGCCAAGGGGGAGACCCGGCCGATGCACCGCGTGATCTTCGACATGGACTTCAACGGAGTCCTCGACATGATCGACGGCGTGCTTCGTCGTCCGCTTCCGTGGGGCCCCGCCGCGGTTGCACCTTCGGGGCAGCGAGCGACCGTCGCGGCGACGTGATGTCAGCTCTCAGAGCAATCTGGGGAATTCGATTGAAATATTATAGCCGCCCCTATACTATACGATTAGTACTCGACACTCGCGATTGCGACGATCTACGAGCGAAGGAGCTCCCGCAATGACCACAATCCACGACACTGCGCCGCCCGCGGGCGTCGAGTCGCCGACTGCGCTGAAGCGGCGCCAGGCGAAGTACCTCTTCGCCCTGAGTGCCGGCCACGCGCTCGAGTGGTACGACTGGGCGATGTTCGGGCTCCTGTCCGTCTACATCGGTCAGGCGTTCTTCCCAGGTGACAACCCCGTCGCGTCAACGCTCAACTCGCTCGCCGTCTTCGCCGTCGGCTTCGTGGTGCGACCGATCGGCGGCGTGCTGTTCGGCCTCGTCGCCGACCGATGGGGCCGCAAGCCCGTCATGGTTGGGGCCGTCGCGGTCACGGCTGGCGCCAGCCTCATCATCGGGCTCACCCCGACCCACGAGACGATCGGAGTCTGGGCAGGCGTCATCGTGCTGCTCTGCCGCGTCATGCAGGGCTTCTCGACCGGCATCGAGGGCTCGCTCGGCGCAGCCTACGGCGTCGAGCTGGTGCCTGAACGACCCGGCTACGTCGCCGGATTCATGGCGACCTTCAACAACTTCGGCAACATGCTCGCCCCGCTCACGGCGTTCCTCGCCGTGTCACTGCTCGGACCTGAGAACA
>DASUVU010000188.1:0-10935 GCA_036378815.1 Agromyces sp.
GATCACGAGCTCGTCGGCGTGGCGGAACGGCTCGATCCCGACGGACGGCTCGTCGTGCGCGACCGGAACGGGGAGGCCCAGACTGTCGCCGCCGGGGACATCACCCACCTGAGGTATTAATGGGCGTATGAGCCGAGCCGCACGCCAGGCTGCCGGCCGGCCGTCAGGGCCACCGGAACGCGTCGTCGCCCGCATCCGACGACATGCTCGGATGCTGACGATCCCCACGCTGCTGCTCATCGTGGTCGCCGGAGGTCTCGCCTACCTGCTGGCCGTGCTCCCAGAGGTCTGGCAGCGTCTCGCGGCCACCGGCGCCGCGGCCCTGCTCGTGGTCTTCGGATGCCTGCTCCCGTTCCTCGCCTGGATGGCGCACCGGGTCACGATCACGAGCCGCCGCATCATCGTACGGAGCGGGCTGTTCGTCCGAATGCGCCGGGAGCTGCTCCTCAGCCGCGGATTCGACGTGGTGGTGCGCCGGTCATGGGTGCAGGGCGCGTTCGGATCGGGCGACGTTCGCATCGACACCGGGGCCGAGATGCCTCTCGTGCTGCGCGACGTGCCGCGGCCTCGCCTCGTGCAGGCGGCGATCCAGGAGTTGATGGACGAGGCGGGGTCGGAGTGGCACGGCGGGGAGCGGTCGATGGAGGACGGCGACACCGTCATCTGGGGCGGCCGGTGACGTCGTCGCCTCGAGGTGCCCCGGCGGTCGCCGGAAGGACGTAACGTAGAGAGGGCGGCTCGTGCGCCCCCCGAGTGCGAGCCGCGCGATGAAGGGTTCCACTTGGCAGACGAATGCATCCACGGTTTCGACGACGGCCTCTGCGCCATCTGCTTCCCGCCGAAGGAGCCCGAGACGAAGCCGAGGGCTGCCGCCGTGCCCGCTTCCCGGGCGGGCCGCGGCTCGAGCCCGCGATCGTCGAGGCCGCCGAAGACGACGAGGGTGGCGGGCGCCGCCGGGGCGCGAACCCTCGTCGAGGCGCCGGTCGACCCCAAGACGGTCCGCATCTACCACGTCACGCACGTCGAGAACGTCGCGTCGATCCTCGGCGAGGGTGCGATCCTCGCCGATTCGGCCGGCGCGACGCCGACGGTCGACATCTCGGCGGTCGACGCGCGTGAGTTCCGCCGTTCGGCGGCTGTCGACGGCACCGAGTCCGTCGTCGCCGACTACGTCCCGTTCCTCCTCTCCACCGACGCGCACGTGTGGAACGCGGTCCGCACCCGGACGCCCGATCCGCGACTCGCCCCGCATGCGGTGGAGCGACCGGCATCCGACCATGTCATCCTCGTCAGTTCGGTCGCCGGCGCGGTCGGCGCACTCACCGACACGCCCGGCTCGGTCGCGGTCAGCGACGCGGATGCCGCGGCGGGCGGCGTCGCGATGGCCTCGGACTGGCCCGGGGTGCTGCGCCTGCTGCAGCGCCTGCATCGCGATGACGACGGAGCCCGCCTCCTCACCGCGGAGTTCCTCGTTCGCGAATGCCTCCCGCTCGAGCGCGTGATCCTCATCGCGGTCGGCAACGAACCGGTTCGCGACCGCGTGCGCGCAGCGCTCGACGCCGTCGGCCTGCGCACGCGCGTGGCCGTGTACCCGCCCTGGTTCCAGGCGACGACCGACGCCGACTAGCGGTTCGCTCAGCGGCCGGCGTCCGGCCGCTGAGCCTGTGGGAGCGACCGGTCCGCGGGTTCGGGAACCGACTCCTCGTCGGCCGGCTCGACGACCGGAACAGCGCCTGGTTCCTCGAACAGCGCCCGCTGCGCCTCCTCCACCCGGTCGATGTTCGAGAGGCCGTCGGCGCGGTGGTGTCCGTACACCCAGTACCGGTAGAGCAGGAAGCGGAACGCGGTGCCGAGGGCGAGCCCGACCACGTTCGTGGCGATGTTGTCGGCCAACAGGCTCTCGTACCCCAGCGCATGGTGGCTGATCCAGAGGCATCCGAGTGCGATCGCCATTCCGCCGAGCGAGACGATCGCGTACTCGGCGAACTCGCGGACGTAGTTCTTGCGGCGTTGCCGGCGGAAGGTCCAGTACCGGTTGCCGAGCCAGTTGAAGATGATCGCGACGCTCGTCGAGATGGTCTTCGCACCGATCGCGGACTGCGCCCAGTGGCTCTCGCCGAACACCCCGAGCCGGAGCAGGTTGAACAGGGCGACGTCGATGAACAGGCCGATCAGGCCCACGACGCCGAATTTCACCAGGTACGCGAGGAAGCCATGCCAGAGACGGCTGAGCAGGCTGCCGGTGCTGGTGGACACCGGCTCATCCTATGCCGTGACGCCGGGCCCTAGACTGAACGGGGCGCGCAGAGGGGCGTCGGAACGCGACAGTGAGGGAATTCGAGTGCGGGTCGGAGTGATCGGCGGCGGGCAGTTGGCCCGGATGATGATCCCGGCGGCGATCGAGCTCGGAGTCGAGCTCCGAGTGCTCGCCGAGGCCGAGGGCATGTCGGCGTCGCTCGCCGCGTGGCAGGTGGGCGACTACACCGACACCGCCACGGTCCTCGAGTTCGCGCGTGACGTCGACGTGATCACGTTCGATCACGAGCACGTTCCCCAAGACGTCCTGCACGCCCTCGTCGATGCCGGTGTGACGGTGCATCCCGGGCCCGAGGCGCTTCGCTACGCGCAAGACAAGCTGCTCATGCGCGAACGCCTCTCGGAGCTCGGACTGCCGGTGCCCGACTGGGCCCGTGTCGAGACGGTCGGGGAGCTCGACGACTTCATCGCCGACCACGGCGGCACCGCGGTCGTGAAGACGCCGCGCGGGGGGTACGACGGCAAGGGCGTCCGCGTCGTGCGCTCCGGTGCCGAGGTGGCGGAGTGGTTCACCACGGTGGCGGAGGACGGACGCGGCGGAGCCCTGCTCGCCGAGGAGTTCATCGACTTCCGCCGTGAGCTCGCGCAGCTCGTCGCCCGCCGGCCGTCGGGCGAGATGGCGGCCTGGCCCGTGGTCGAGACGGTGCAGGTCGGGGGCGTCTGCAGCGAGGTCATCGCCCCAGCGCCGAAGTCGGCCGGCAGGCTCGCGGATGTCGCGGCCGACGTCGCCATCACCATCGCCGAGGGGCTCGGAGTCACCGGCATCCTCGCCGTGGAGCTCTTCGAGACGGTCGACGCTCGCGTGCTCGTGAACGAGTTGGCGATGCGACCGCACAACAGCGGCCACTGGTCGATGGACGGATCGACGACGGGGCAGTTCGAGCAGCACCTGCGTGCCGTCCTCGACCTGCCGCTCGGCGGCACCGGGTCGCACGAACCGTGGGCCGTGATGGTGAACGTGCTCGGGGGCCCGGCGGAGGGCACCATGACCGATCGCTACGCGGAGGCGTTGTCGGGGCATCCGACCGTGAAGCTGCACAACTACGGTAAGGAGCCGCGCCCGGGTCGCAAGGTGGGGCATGTCACGGCGATCGGCGCCCGCCTCGACGACGTGGTCTACGAGGCTCGCGCCGCTGCGGCGTTCTTCCAGGACTGACCGCGCTTCGCGTCGCGACCGTCGGGCTCAGAGGTCGGCGTGCAGCTGCCAGACCCGCTCGGCCGAGTCGCGCCAGCTGAAGCTCCGGGCTCGGTCCTGGCCGGTGATCGACAGTCGATCCGACAGCGCGTCGTCGGAGACCACCGTGGAGATGGCGGCGGCGAGGCGGTTCACGTAGCCCTCGTCGGCCACGCCGACCGGAACGGAGATCGCCGAGCCCGCTGCGGTCTCGGTGTACTCGGGGATGTCGGAGTGGATGACCGGAGTGCCGAGCGAGAACGCCTCGATCAGCGTCGCCGGGTCGCCCTCCTCGTGGGATGGGGCGACGAAGGCCGAGGCCCCGCCGATCACGACGGCGAGGTCGCTGTCGCTCAGGGCATCGAACGAGCGGACGAACTCCGGTCGGAGCCCCGACTCCTCGGCGACCGCAGCGAGCTGCTGTTCGCCCCATTCCCGCGGGCCGAGCACGATCAGCGGCAACTCGGGCATACCGGGTCGTCCGAGTGCGGCGAGCACGTCGGCGACGACGCGCAGCGGTTCCAGCGAACCGATCGTGACGAGGTAGTCGCGCGGCAGCCCGAGTTCGGCCACCCGTTCACCCGCATCGTGCGGGATCTGCAGCCCCGACCGCGCGGCCGTGCTGATCACCCGGATGCGATCGCCGAAGTCGTAATGCTCGCCGAGGCGCACCGCGAGCGCGTGCGTCGACACCACGATGGCGTCGGCGTGCTTTCGCGCGCGCTTCAGCATGGCCCGTCGCCACGTCGACTCGACCGTCGAGAGGGAGGCGGGGTGGCTGAGCGCCAACGTGTCGTGCACGGTCACGACGACCTGGTTGCCGCCGTCGCGATCGTGCTTGCGCAGCGGTGCGAACAGGCTGGGGGAATGGATGATGCCGCCTCCCGGCGACGTCGTCAGCCCCATCTGCCAGGCCGCGGCGAGCTCGCGGCGAGCGAGCGACGTTCGATAGAGGTCGGCGAGACCGGGCAGTTCCTGCTCGATCTGCTCGTAGTCGGTGGGAGGCGACGACGACACGATGCCGGCGACCTCGCAGTTCGCCGGGGCGGTCGCGATGAGTGCGCGGGTCAGGTCTCGGGTGTAACGGCCGATCGCTCCGGGGACCGGGGCGACGAGCTGATCGACGACGACGCGCAACCTCGTGGTCATGAGCCTCATTTCCTGACAGCGTGGATTCAATCTAACGGCTCCCGCCCGGACCCACGGCGGGCTGTGGAGACTCCGCCGTCGCCTGCCTGCGTGCCTCCGGGCATCTCACAGCACCCGGCTCTACTATCGTCGGGTGACTGCAGCAACCACCCCGCTCGTCGGCGTCGTGATGGGATCCGACTCCGACTGGAACGTGATGCGCGAGGCATCCGAGGTCCTCGACGAATTCGGCGTCGAGCATGAGGTGGAGGTCGTGTCGGCGCATCGTACGCCCGAGAAGATGATCGCGTACGGCAAGGAGGCCGCAGGGCGCGGTCTCGAGGTCATCATCGCGGGCGCCGGCGGCGCAGCGCACCTGCCCGGCATGCTCGCCTCGGTCACCACGCTTCCCGTCGTCGGGGTGCCCGTGCCGCTGTCCCGGCTCGACGGGCTCGACTCGCTGCTCTCCATCGTGCAGATGCCCGCCGGCGTACCTGTCGCGACGGTCTCCATCGGCGGTGCCAAGAACGCCGGCCTCATCGCGGTCAGGATCCTCGCGACGTCGGATGCCGCGTTGAGCAGCGCGCTCGCCGACTACGCCACCGCCCTCGCCGACCTGGTCGAGGAGAAGAACGAACGGCTCAAGTCGAACCGATGACCCTCGCCGCCAGCCCGATCCGATTCCCCGACGTCGCCTCGCGCACCGTCATGACCCGACGTGCGTGGTGGCTCGTCGTGCTGAACTTCCTCATCCCCGGCTCCGCCCAGGTGCTCGCGGGCGACCGCAAGCTCGGTCGCTTCGGCCTCGGTGCGACGCTCACGCTGTGGTTCCTCGTCCTCGCCGCGCTCGTGGCCTGGTTCCTCTGGCCAACCGTGCTGTACACGGTCTTCTCCACGACCATCACGCTGTGGATCGTGGCAGCGGTGCTCGCGTTCTACGCCGTGCTCTGGGTGGTGCTGAGCCTCGACACGCTGCGCCTCGTGCGCCTCGTGAAGACGGCCCCCTCGGCGCGGGCCTGGGTGGCCATGCTCTCGGTCGCCGTCATGGTCGCGATCTCGGGCACCGCGGCCTACGGCGCCTACCTCGCCACGACCGCGAGCGGGTTCCTCGCGTCGGTGTTCATGGCGGGACCGAGCGAGCCGCCCGTCGACGGCCGCTACAACATCCTGCTGCTCGGCGGCGACTCGGGCCCCGATCGCGAGGGCATGCGCCCCGACAGCACGAGGGTCATGAGCATCGACGCGGAGACCGGGCAGGCGGTCACGATCGGCCTGCCCCGCGACCTGGAATACGTTCCGTTCCCCGAGGACTCGCCGCTCACGTCGGTCTATCCCGAGGGCTACGGTGCGATCGACGGATGCGACGTCGACGTGTGCCAGCTGAACTCGATCTACACCGAGGTCGAGCTGAAGAGCCCCGAGATGTACCCGAACGCCGTCGCCGAGGGGAGCGAGCCCGGGATCGAGGCCATGCGCGACGCGGCGGAGGGCGTGACCGGGTTGCAGATCCAGTACTACGTGCTCATCGACATGCAGGGATTCGAGCAGCTCATCAACGCGCTCGGCGGCGTGGACATCAACGTCGAGACGCGGATCCCGATCGGCGGCGACGAGGACAACGAGGGCGTGGACGGCTGGATCGAGCCGGGTCAGCAGCACCTCGATGGCTACCACGCACTCTGGTACGGTCGTGCGCGATACGGGGTCGCCGGCGGCGACTACGAGCGGATGCGCCGCCAGGCCGTGCTGCAGGAGGCGATCCTGCAGCAGTTCACCCCGACCAATGTGCTCTCGAAGTTCCAGGAGGTCGCCTCGGCGGGCGCGGACACCGTGAAGACGGACATCCCGCAGTCGATGCTCGGGTACTTCGTGAACCTCTCGATGAAGACGAAGGAGCTGCCGGTCGTCACGGTGGATCTCGTGCCCGAGAACGGCGTGGACCCCACCGACCCCGACTGGGAGTACATCCGCTCCCTGATCGTGGCAGCGACCGCACCGGCGACCGAGGAGCCGAGCGCCGGGTAGGGCGTGGCCGGAGCCGAGCGTGCTCGCCGGCCGAGTCCGGTGGCCGGTGGCCGGTGGTCGATCAGGCGGGGTCCTCGGGTGCCCCCCACCGCCTGCCGACGCCCGAGGCATGCAGGGCCGCGCGCCAGTCGCGCATCGGCTCGAGGCCGGCTTCCCGCCAGGCGTCGTGTGCGAGCACGCTGTACGCCGGTCGCGGTGCGGAGCGCGGGAAGTCCGCGCTCGTGGTCGGCGTGACCCGGGACGGATCGAGCGATGCCTCCTCGAGGACGGCCCGGGCGAAGCCGAACCAGCTCGTCTGCCCAGAGTTCGTCCCGTGGTAGATGCCGGGCGCGGCCTCGGAATCGAGCAGCTCGACGATCCTCGAGGCGAGGTCCATCGTCCACGTCGGCTGGCCGACCTGGTCGTCGACGACCGCCCAGGAGTCGCGGGAGGTCGCGAGCCGGAGCATCGTCGCCGCGAAGTTCGGGCCGTGCTCGCCGTACAGCCAGGCCGTGCGGACCACGTAGGCGCCGTCGGGATGGGCCGCCAGGACGCGCTCCTCGCCGGCCGCCTTGGTCCGTCCGTAGGCGGATGCCGGATGCCGCGGCGCGCCCTCTGCGTAGGGCTCACGCGATGAGCCGTCGAACACGTAGTCGGTCGACACCTGCACGATGCGAGCCCCGTGCGCTGCCGCGGCGGTCGCGAGGTGCTGCGCGCCGAGCGCGTTCACCGCGAAGGCCATGTCCTCGTGGGCCTCGGCGTCGTCCACAGCGGTGTAGGCGGCGGCATTCACCACGACGTCGTGTGCGGCGACCGCGGCGGCGACGGCCGCGGCATCCGTCACGTCGAGGTCGGCCCGCGACGCCGCCGTGACCCGGCGGCCGGCGAGCGCGCGTTGCAGGTCACGGCCGAGCATGCCCGTCGCGCCGGTGATGAGGTACCTCGTCATCGTCGTCGCGGCTCTCAGTCGAGCGAGGCGCGAGCCCGCAGCGGCTCCCACCAGTCGCGGTGGGTGCGGTACCACTGCACCACCTCGTGCAGTCCGTCGGCGAAGTCCACCCGCGGTTCGAATCCGAGCCGGGTACGGATCTTCGACGCGTCGACGGAGTAGCGGAGGTCGTGTCCGGCCCGATCGGCGACATGGTCGACGTACGACCAGTCGCGTCCGGTCGCCTCGAGCAGCAACCCCGTCAGCTCGCGATTCGTGAGCTCGTTGCCGCCGCCGATGTTGTAGACCTCGCCCGGCTCGCCGCCGACCAGCACCGCCGAGATGGCGCGGGTGTGGTCGTCGACGTGCAGCCAGTCGCGGACGTTGGCGCCGTCGGCGTAGAGCGGCACGCTCCGACCGTCGATGAGGTTCGTGACGAACAGGGGGATCATCTTCTCGGGGAAGTGGTACGGGCCGTAGTTGTTGGAGCACCGGGTGATCGACACGTTCAGGCCGTGCGTGCGGTGATAGCTGCGTGCGATGAGGTCGCTGCCCGCCTTCGATGCGGCATAGGGCGAGTTCGGCTCGAGCGGACGGTCCTCCGACCACGACCCCGACTCGATCGAGCCGTACACCTCGTCGGTCGACACGTGCACGAATCGGCCGACCTCGTGGCGGAGTGCCGCGTCGAGGAGCTGCTGGGTTCCGAGCACATTCGTCTCGACGAAGACCCGGGCGTTGCGCACCGAACGATCGACATGGCTCTCCGCCGCGAAATGCACGATGGCGTCGATGCCGGGCACGACATCGTCGAGCACCTCGGCGTCGCGGATGTCCCCCCGGACGAAACGGAACCGCGGATCGCCGGTCACTGGAGCCAGGTTCGCGAGGTTGCCGGAGTACGTGAGCGCATCGAGCACGACGAGCTCCGCGACATCCACCTCGGGATACGCGCCCTCGATGGCCCGCCGGACGAAGTTCGAACCGATGAAGCCGGCCCCGCCGGTGACGAGGATCCTCATGCAGGTAGCTCCATTCGTGGTCGGCCCGGACGATTCTAGCCGACCCCCCGTTGCTAGACTCCCCGCGTGCGATTCCGCGAGCTCTCCATCCCCGACTCCTACGAGATCACGCCGAAGCTGTACCGAGACGACCGCGGAGTGTTCGCGGAGTGGTACCGCTTCGACGCGTTCGAGGAGCAGGTCGGCCGTCGTTTCGATCTCCGCCAGGGCAACGTGTCGGTCTCGCGGGCCCGGGTTCTCCGCGGAGTGCACTTCTCGGCGATCCCGCGCGGGCAGGCGAAGTACGTCACCGCCATGCACGGCGCGGTCCTCGACTTCGTGGTCGACGTGAGGGTCGGCTCGCCGACGTTCGGCCGATGGGATTCGGTGCTCCTCGACTCCGATGAACGCAAGCTCGTGTTCCTCGCCGAGGGACTGGGGCACGCCTTCGTGGCGCTCACTGACGACGCGATCGTGAGCTACCTCGTGAGCGACGTCCACCGGCCCGATCGGGAGTTCGGCATCCAGCCGCTCGACCCCGAGATCGGCCTCGAACTGCCGGGCGGCTCGGAGGGTGCGGTGCTCTCCGAGAAGGATGCCGCAGCACCGACCCTCGCCGAGGCGGCGTCCGCCGGCATCCTTCCCACCTGGGAAGAGGCGCAGGCGCTCTACCGGGCGATGCGGGAGGGCAGCTGACATGCGGGGGATCATCCTGGCCGGCGGCTCCGGGACCCGGCTGTGGCCCATCACGCTCGGCATCTCGAAGCAGCTCATCCCGATCTTCGACAAGCCGATGATCTACTACCCGCTCTCGACGTTGATGATGGCCGGCATCGACGAGATCCTCATCATCACGACGCCCGAGTACCGTTCGCAGTTCGAGGCGCTCCTCGGTGACGGCTCGCATCTCGGCATCCGGATCGAGTACGCGGTGCAGCCGTCGCCCGACGGCCTCGCCCAGGCGTTCGTCATCGGTGAGGAGTTCATCGGCGACGGCTCGGTGGCCCTCGTCCTCGGCGACAACATCTTCCACGGCGCCGGCCTCGGAACGGCCCTGCGCCAGAACGCCACGATCGAGGGCGCCCGCATCTTCGCCTACCACGTCAGCAACCCGCGCGACTACGGCGTGGTCGAATTCGATGAGGGGTTCACCGCCGTCTCGATCGAGGAGAAGCCCGAACGGCCGAAGAGCAGCTACGCCGTGCCGGGCCTCTACTTCTACGACAACGACGTGGTCGAGATCGCGAAGACGATCACGCCGAGTGCACGCGGCGAACTCGAGATCAGCTCCGTGAACGAGTGGTACCTCCGACGCGGACGGCTGCACGTGCAGGTGCTCGACCGCGGCACGGCCTGGCTCGACACCGGCACCTTCGAATCGATGATGCAGGCGAGCGACTACGTGCGCGTGATCGAGGAGCGACAGGGATTCAAGATCGGGTGCATCGAAGAGGTCGCCTGGCGGGCCGGATGGATCGACGACGATCAGCTCCGGGCGCTCGCGACGCCCCTCGTCAAGAGCGGGTACGGCGCCTACCTCATCTCCCTCGTCGGCGGATAGTCATGCGAAGCGGCGGCTCCCCCGAGCGGGATGCCGCCCGCGTGGATCAGACTCCCGACCAGACAGGGCAAGATGGTGTAGTTGCCTGCACCGAGAGCCGAGAGCCGATGAGTCCTTCACCCGTGCGCCCGCGCGTCGTCGCCGTCGTCGTCGCCTACAACCGACGCGACCTGCTCGGCGAGGTGCTCGCAGCGCTCTCCGAGCAGCGCGCCCCCGTCGCACGGATCGTCGTCGTCGACAACGCCTCGACCGACGACTCGGCCGAGGTGGCACGAGGGGCCGGCGATCTGGTCGACCTGGTCGAGCTTCCACGGAACACGGGCGGTGCCGGTGGGTTCGCTGCGGGCATGGCCGTGGCCCTCGAACGCCACTCGCCCGAGTGGCTGTGGCTGATGGACGACGACACCGTCCCCACTCCCGGCGCGCTGGAGGCCCTGCTCGCGTCGGTCCGCGACCCCGAGGTGGTCGCTGCCGGTTCGCGTGTCGTCTGGACCGACGGCACGGAGCATCCGTTGAACACCCCGCGGCCGAAGCCGTTCGCCTCGCGAGCCGAGCGCATCGCGGCTGCTCGCGCCGGCGGCGTGCCGGTCCGGAGCACGTCCTTCGTCTCGATGCTCGTCCGAGCCGACGTGGTGCGCGAGGTCGGCCTGCCGATCGCCGACTACTTCATCTGGAACGACGACTTCGAGTACTCCACGCGGGTGCTGCGCGGCCGGAGGGGCATTCACGTTCCGACGTCGGTCGTCGTCCACAAGACGAAGGCGCTCGGCTCGACCGACACGGATCCGGGCGCGCGGTTCTACTACGAGGTGCGCAACAAGCT
>DASUVU010000189.1:0-2030 GCA_036378815.1 Agromyces sp.
CGCGAACGACCTGCCGCGGTCGGCGCGGATGCGCTCGGTGAGCGGCGCGACATCCTCTGGCGCGAGCCCGCTCACCCGCGGCAGGTGCGTGAGCGTGCCGAATCCCTCGGCGCGGCGTTCGAACGCGAGCACGGGATAGTCGCGTTCCGTCCCGAGGTCGCGGCGCGAGACCGCCCAATGGCCGGCGGTCCGCACCGTCTGCCAGGTGCTGGACTGCATGAAATGCGGGCACGTGTGCGCGGCGAGTACTCGATCGTCCCATGCGACTGAAACGTGGTCGGATCGAACCGCCTCCACCCTGCCTCCATCTTTTCGGAGCACCCCCAACGGGTTGCCGCCCCGCCAACCGGATGCCACGGGCCCTCGGCGCACAATCTTAGACAGGTCGGACGGCCGGAACGCGATCCGTGACGAACGTTCTCGATGTGATCACGCCCGTCGTCATGCGCACCGCACGCCACTTAGGGTTGGACGCATGAGCGAACCACGACTCGAGCTCGACGGCGAGCGAGTGCACGCACGGCTGCTTCCCGAGCGCGGTACGCACGGCGGCTTCTCCCTCGTCATCAACGGCACGACGCAGTCGCACGTGAACCCCGGCGATCCGCTCGATCTCCAGCTCGAGTACACCCGGCTCATCACCGCGGTGATCGACGGATGCCACGACGCCGGGGAGCCGCTTCGCGTGCTGCACCTCGGGGCGGGCGCGCTCACCATCCCGCGTTACGTCGGCGCGACCCGTCCCGGTTCGGTGCAGCACGTCGTGGAACTCCACCGCGAGCTGCTCGACTTCGTGCTGGAGGTGCTCCCGCTCGAGGACGACGTCGAGCTCACGGTCGAGTTCGACGACGGCCGAGCCGCGGTGCAGCGAGCCGCGCGAACTGGGGGCGGCTACGACGTCGCCATCGTGGATGTCTTCTCGGGCAGCATCTCTCCGCGTCACATGTCGACGGTGGAGTTCTTCACCGAACTGCGCGACCTGCTTGCCCCCGACGGGATCATCGTGGTCAACACGCTCGCGACCGCCGGCCTCGAGATGAGCCGTGAGGTGGTCGCCACCCTCCGCACCGTGCACCCCGAGGTGCTCGCCCTCGCCTCACCGGCGGTCGTCGCGGGCTCGAGCCTCGGCAACGTGGTCATCGCCGCCGGCCCGATCCCGCTCCCGGGCAGACGGATCCACGCTCATGCCGGCGCCGGGCCACGGCCCATCGACCTCCTCGAGGGCGACGAGCTCACGGGATTCATCGCCGGGGCGTCCGCTCGCCACGACGGCGACGACGTGGACTGAGCATGCGTGCCGGTCGCGTCCGCCGCCGAGCACATTCGGCAGCGATCGGCGCGCTGGTCGTGGCGGTCGCCGCCCTGATCGCGACGCCGGCCGACTGGGGTGCGGCCGCGGCATCCGATGATCGTCAACCGTCGATCGGCCCGGGTCTCGAATGGGTGGCGCACCGGGACAACCCGTTCCGGCAGGGCGACGACCCCGATTACATCAACTCCGACCTCGCGTTCACCGGCGACTACCTGGTGCAGGGCAACTTCGCCGGGTTCTCGATCTGGGACATCGCCGACCCCGCATCGCCCCAGCTCGTGAGCGCCGTCTCGTGCCCGGGCGGCCAGGGCGACGTCAGCGCGGTCGGCAACCTCGTGTTCTTCTCGGTCGACGAGACGATGTCCGACGACTCGTGCGAGGCGGCACGCGTGCCCGAGACCGAATCCAACTGGGAGGGGCTGCGGATCTTCGACATCAGCGATCCGGCCGCTCCGCGCTACGCGGCTGCCGTGCGTACGCGATGCGGGTCGCACACGCACACGGTGGTGCCCGACCCGGCGAGTTCCGAGCGGGTGTTCGTGTACATGAACGCGTACAGCCGCGGGGCATCCCTCAACTGCACCGGACGCAACCCGCTGCAGATCATCGAGGTCCCGCTCGCCGCACCCGAGGACGCGTACGTGGCCGGCGAGCTCGACCTCTTCGACGACGAGACCGCGTTCGGCGCCGAAGACCGCGTCGCCGGCGGCGCGGAGAC
>DASUVU010000190.1:0-6142 GCA_036378815.1 Agromyces sp.
CAGATGACCCTGCCGCTCGACTTCCTCCTCACCGAGTGGGCGTTCCTCGACGCGTTCGCGTGGCGGGACCCGCGCATCGCGGCCCGCGGCTACCTCGTCACCGAGCTCGACGGCGAGCCGGCAGGGGTCGTGCTCCGGGCCGCGGGCGTGAACGGATCACGTCACCGCTCGGCGATCTGCAACCTCTGCCACACGCACCAGCCCGGCGACCGGGTGCTGCTGTTCTCGGCTCGTCGCTCGGGCGCCGCGGGCGAGCGCGGCGACAGCGTCGGCACCTACATGTGCAGCGACCTCGCATGCCAGCACACGGTTCGGCTCGGTCGGCCCGCGGCTCCCTCCGAGGTGGTGCCGAGCGTGAAGGAGATCGAGCGCATCGAGGCGGCCGCGCAGCGAACGCGCGCGTTCGTCGCCGACGTGGTCGGTGGGGCCTGAGCCGCGTCAGCGGGCGGCATCCGGAGCCAGCGGCTCCAGTGCGGCGCGCTTCGCGACCCGGCCGTCGCCGGACGAGCGGCCCGTGAGGCGCCGCCCGATCCACGGCAGCACGAACTCGCGGTAGTAGGCCGCGGTGTTGCGGCTGCGCGGCCCCGACGGCGCGGCCGCCACCTCGGCGACGCCCCACTCCTCGGGCACCGGCACGCCGATCGCGGTCAACACGTTGCTCGCGACCCGCGCGTGCCCGAGCGAGTTCAGGTGCAGCTTGTCGGGTGACCAGTACCGGATGTCGCGGAGCCCGCGGTCGGAGAAGTTGTCGACGAACGTGACGCCGTCGAGCTCGGCGAGATCGTGCAGGGCCGCCGTCAGCCTGGCTCCGCGAGCGTCGAAGACCCTGCCGAGCGGAAGGTGGTCGGTGGGATTCGCACCGCTCAGCATGAGCACGTGGATGCCCTCGCCGCGGATGCGGTGCACGGCCTGACGGAAGCGCGCCGCGACCGCGTCCTCTGGCATGCGGGGTCGCAGCATGTCGTTGCCGCCGCCGTTGAAGCTGATGACCTCGGGCCGGAGCGCGATCGCGGCCTCGAGCTGCTCGTCGACGATCGGCCCGAGCTTGCGGCCGCGGATGGCGAGGTTCGCATACCCGATCGGCTCGCGCGCGGCCTGTGCCAGGCCGAGCGCCACGAAGTCGGCCCAGCCGCGAACCCGGCCGTCGGGCAGCTCATCGCCGACGCCCTCGGTGAAGCTGTCGCCGATCGCGACGTACGAATGGAACATGTTTCCACGCTAGCGCGCCGTTCGGCCGGCTCAGAGACCAGCCGCGGCATCCGCTCTGGTGTGCGACTCAGCGAGCCTGGTGCTCGCGCTCGAGCTCGCAGTCTGCGCCGGGGTAGAGGAGCGTCTCGTGGCCGTCGTCGAACTTCACGAGGTAGGGCGGCCCGCCGTTCTCACCGCGGACCTCGAGGATCTCGCCGTGCCGGTCGGTCTGCCCGACCTGCTTGCCGTGGATGACGAGACGATCGCCGGTCGATGCTTGCATCGTCGCTCCCTCCCGATCGTTCCAGCGTACGCAAGGCTTGGCCGGTGGGGAAGGGGTCGGATGCCCCGGCGGGGCGGTCAGCGGGCGCTCGGGTCCGCCAGCCGGTTCATCGCGATGAACAGCCGGTTCTTGCGCGTGTTCTGGAATGCGGCGCAGCGCCAGGTGTCGCCGTCGCGCACCATCACGAACGTCTGCACCTTGTCATGACGGATGCGGGAGCGCTTGCCGAGGCCGCCCTCAGTGAGCACGATCGCGACATCGGGACTCGGGAAGCGCAGGTCGAGCACGCGCATGGACATGCGGCTACCGCGCTGCCACTTCTCGAAGACGGGGATGTGCGATCGGCGGATCGCCTCACGCCCGAGGTTGGTGAGCCCGACGTAGATCACGTAGCTGGCGTCGTCGGTGAATTCGGCGGCGTACGCGGCCGGGTCACCCGCGTCCCACGCGGCGCGCAGGCGATCGAGCGCAGCCTGCACGTCGGCGCGGTCGGTCTCGTTCGGAATGGACTTCATGTGCGCGTTCATGACGTCGAGCATGACATGCAATACGCACTAATGCAACATGCACTAATGAATTCTGCACTGCATGAACTAGGCTGAAGCCGTGACGAGCCGGGACCAGTTGCAGCGCGCCGACCGCGATCTGCCGGCGCTCGCCGTGCTGGCGTTGCTCACCCGAGGACCTCGGCACACCTACGACATGCACCGCTTCATGGTCGACACGCGCAAGGACTTCATCGGGGGCCTGCCGCGCAGCCTCTATCACGCCGTCGACAAGCTCGAGAGGTCGGGTCTCGTCGCCGAGGTGGGAACCGAGCAGTCCGCGGGCCGCCCCGACCGCGTGCGCTACTCGATCACCGACGCAGGTCGGGCCGACGTGCGTCGACGGGTCGCGCTGCTGCTCGCCACACCGGAGCCCGACGCCACCCTCGCCTATGCCGCGCTCTCGTTCATGGGCGTGCTCAGCCTCGACGAGGTGATGGCCGCCCTGCGCTCGCGCGTTGCTGCGATCGACCTGAGGCTTGCGCGGCTCCGGGGCGATCTCGCCGAAGCGCACGATGTTCCTCGCATCCTGCTGGTCGAGGCCGAATTCGAGCAGGCGAGGCTGGACGCCGAGCGGCGCTGGACGGCGAGTCTGCTCGACGAGCTCGAGTCAGGCGCGCTTCCGTGGCCCGACCTCGCCGCGATGCCGCCGCCGCGCGGATAGGCCGCGCCAGTCGGCGGACGCCGCGTTCGACACACCGTCGCGACCGGCACCGCCCCGCCGGATCATCCGCCGACCCGCACGTCAGTCGACGGCGAGCAGCGCTGCCCAGAGGTCGGCGCGGGCGTGGAAGCCCGACAGGTCGCGTCCGAGGAGCCGTTCGGCGAGCGCGATCCTGCTGCGCACCGTGTGCCGGTGCACACCGAGCGCCTTCGCGGTCGCATCGTACTGGCCCCCGTGCTCGAGCCACGTGCGCGTCGTCATCAGGAGTGCCGTGCCCTGCGTGGCGTCGTGATCGGCGATCGGTGCGAGCGTGGCGAGGGCGACGGCCCGGGCGTCGGTGCGAGCGAGGAAGGCCAGCACGCCCTGTCGGCTGATCTCGTCGAACGCCACTACGCCTGCGCCCGCCTCGCGGGCCCGTTCGAGCGCGCGCCGCGCCTGCTCGTGCGCGAGGGCGATCCCGTCGACCCCCACGGCGTCGGACACGCCGACCGGCACCTCGAACTCGGCGGCGAGCTCATCGGCGATCGCGACATCCGCATCCTCGAGCACGACGACCACGGTGTCATCCTCGCGGCCGTAGAAGAGCCGGCCGCCTCGTTCCTCGACTCGGAGCTCGAGCAACTCGGTGAGGCGATCGACGTGCTGCGCAGGGGCATCCGTCAGCGCGATCCGCAACGGCGGCTCGGGAAGCGGTCCCCACATCTCGGCGGCGACACGTTCGGCGAGCGAGATGTCGCCCGCGAGGATGCTGCTGAGCAGACCGGTGCGGAGGTGCCCACGGGCACGGTCGAGGTCGCGGTGCTGTTCGAGCGCGAGTCCGGCGAGGGCGATCACCGACGTGACGACCTCTCGACCCGCCTGATCGAGCTCGGTCGAGTCGCCGAGGGCCAGGACCCCTCGCAACGCGCCGCCCGAGCCGAGGGTCTGCAGCGTGAACCGTTGCGGTCGTCCCACCGATTCGTCGGCCACGAGGGTGCGGCTCGCACGCTGCCCGCGGCGGAGCATCGACCTCGCCTCGGCGACGACCTCGCCGAGCGCGGGTTGGTCGAGCCCGCCGTCGGGCGCCTCGCGATCGAGCGTTCCCGACGCATCGATGAGCCCGACCCAGGCGCCGATGCGCCGCGACAGTTCCGAGAGCGTCGCCGTGAGTCCGTCGGGCCGGAGGGCTGCGAGCGAGATCGCGCGCTGCGCGGAGAGCGCCCACGACTGGCGAGCGTTCGCTTCCTCGGCCAGCAGGTCGGCGACGAGGCGGGCGATGGCGATGAACGGCGTGCGGTAGGGCACCTCGAAGAGCGGAAGTCCCAGCGCGACGCACGCGCGGATGAGCGGCGTGGGCGTCCCGGCGCGGATCACCTCGGTGCCGAAGCCGAGGGCCGCGATGCCCGTCTCGCGCAGGCGTCCGACATAGGCGTCGGCGAACGCGGCGTCGGATTCACCGCCGTCGGCGTCTCCGCCGAACTGCGTGCCCGTCGTGAGCAGCACGTGGCCCTCATCGAGGAACGGCGTCGGGTCGGCGAGGTCGGAGCTGTGCACCCAGGTGACCGTCGCGGCGAGCGCATCGGCGGGCAGCTCGTCGGGCCGAGTGAGCAGGGTGAGGCCGAGTTCGCGGCTGTCGAGCAGGGTCTGCACGGTGGGCTGCACTGGTCCTCCGTTCGGTGAGCGTGGCGACGCGCCGCTCGGGCGCCTTCGACCGGCTCACGGATGATGCGGGCTGTACGTGATGTCGAAGGAGTCGCATGCGAGTGTACACGCGGGCGTCGAGGCATCCGCGCGGACGGACCTAGCATTGCGGCATCCGTCACCCTCGTCACCTCGCATCGGAGCAGCGCATGACTCTCGTCGACAGCCCGGCCACCATCATCGGGGGGCCGACCCTCACGCAGGAGCGCCGACTCGTCACCGCCATTCCCGGCCCGCGCTCGCAGGAACTCATGGCGCGCAAGGCCGAGGCCGTGGCCGCGGGCGTCGGCACGACGATTCCCGTCTCCGTCGTCGCAGCCGGAGGCGGTGTGCTCGTCGACGCCGATGGCAACTCGCTCATCGACCTCGGGTCGGGCATCGCCGTCACCGGCGTGGGCAACTCGAACCCGCGCGTCGTCGAGGCCGTCACCGCCCAGCTGCACGCGTTCACCCACACGTGCTTCACGGTCGCGCCGTACGACTCGTACATCGCCGTCGCCGAGCGGCTCAATGCCCTCACGCCCGGCGATCACGTCAAGCGCTCGGCCCTGTTCAACTCGGGCGCCGAGGCCGTCGAGAACGCCGTGAAGATCGCGCGCCACTTCACGAAGCGTCAGGCCGTGGTCGCCTTCGACCACGCCTACCACGGTCGCACGAACCTCACGATGGGCCTGACCGCGAAGAACATCCCGTACAAGAGCGGGTTCGGCCCGTTCGCGTCCGAGGTGTACCGCGCGCCGCTCTCGTATCCGTTCCGCGACGGAGGCCTGTCGGGCAGTGAGGCCGCGGCGCGCGCCATCACGCAGATCGAGAAGCAGGTCGGTGCCGAGAACCTCGCCGCCGTGATCATCGAGCCCATCCAGGGCGAGGGCGGCTTCATCGTGCCGGCCCAGGGCTTCCTGCCCGCGCTCGTCGAGTGGTGCCGCGCGAACGACGTCGTGTTCATCGCCGACGAGGTGCAGACCGGCTTCGGGCGCACGGGCGCCTGGTTCGCCAGCGAGCACGAGGGCATCGTGCCCGACCTCGTCGTCACGGCGAAGGGCATCGCGGGTGGCCTGCCGCTTTCCGCGGTCACCGGACGTGCCGAGATCATGGACTCCGCAATGGCCGGCGGCCTCGGCGGCACCTACGGCGGCAACCCGCTGGCCTGCGCCGCGGCGCTGGCCTCGATCGAGTCGTACGAGGAGGACGGCCTCCTCGAGCGCGCCGCCGAGATCGGGGCCGTGCTGCTCGGCCGCCTCGATGCGCTGCGCACGGCCGACGCGCGCATCGGCGATGTCCGCGGCCGCGGTGCCATGGTCGCGATCGAGCTCGTCGACCCGGCGACCGGCGCCCCCGACGCATCGCTGACGTCGAGGATCGCGGCGCACGCCCACGCGAACGGCGTGCTCGTGCTCACATGCGGCACGTACGGCAACGTGATCCGATTCCTGCCGCCGCTCACCATCTCCGACGACCTGCTCATCGAGGGCCTCGGCGTCATCGCCGAGGCACTGAACGCCGCGTGACCAGCGGCTGGCGCGCCGACGAGGCGAAGTCCAGACTGGAAGAGCGGATGCTGAGCGCCTCGGACCCGACCACCCGGCCCCACCACATGAACGGAACGCACTGATGACCGACACCCTGCAGACCACCAAGGAAACCGAGCTCCTCGACCGCGTCGCCGACGGGCTGTTCATCGCCGGCGAATGGGGCCCGGCCGAGGGTGGCAAGACCCTGACCGTCAGCGACCCCTCGACGGGCAAGACGATCAAGGAGATCGCGGATGCCTCGCCCGCCGAC
>DASUVU010000191.1:0-7457 GCA_036378815.1 Agromyces sp.
GCGCCCATGGCAGTGATGGGCGAGAGCACGGTGCCGGCCACGCGGCGCACCGCGGGCCGCGCGAGCCCGGTGAGGGCGACGAGTGCCGCGACGACGACCACGCAGACGCCGACGTTGCCGACGGTCATGATCGACTCGTGCAGCGGCACCGACCACGACGCCTCGCTCACGATCTCGGATCCGGGCAGGCTCGCCGCGATCGGCAGGCACACCGCCGCCGCCGCGGTCCCGACCAGGGCGGACACCGCGAGCAACCGCGGTGACCCGAGGCCGAACCGAGCGAGCGCGAGTCCGATCAGCATCACCGGCACCCACACGATCACCGGGTACGCGCCGCCGACCACCCAGTCGGAGAGGAACTTCACGGGTGTCCCGCGTACCGCCTGGACGAACTCCGTTCGCGCGCCCAGCTCGGCGAGGGCAGGGGTGACCGCCAGCAGGCCGATGCCGAGCGCGAGCAGCACTCGCGGAGGCAGGAACAGGAGCGGCAGCATGATCAGGAAGGCGACACCGTAGACGTCGAGGATGATGAACACCAGCGGGTTCAGCAGGGCCCAGATCAGGAAGCCGAGCACGACGAGGATGACCGCGCGGATCGCGATCTGCCGGCGCAGCGAGTCCCGGCCCTCCGAGATCGGATCCGAACCTCCCGAGATGAACCCGAGGCCGATGCCCGCGGTCAGCGCGAAGAGCAGGCGCGGCCGCTCGTCGGCGATCGCGAGGAGTTGCTCCACGTCGACCGAGGCGACGGCCGGTGCGACGTGCGCCACGAACATGCCGATGAGCGCCCAGCCGCGGGCCGCGTCGACGCCGTCGACTCTGCGGGGCATCCGGTTCGCCTGCGGCATCCGCTGGTCTCGGCTCGGGCCGTCGTCGCTACTCGACCGCTACCCGACCGGCGAGTGGTGACGGCCGTTCAGCACCCCACCGCTCTCGCGCAGGTAGCAGACGCCGCAGAGCGACTCGTACGTGACTTCGGCGCTGTCGATGGCGACCTGGTCGCCGTCGAACACGAACCGGCCGTCGATGAGCCGGGCGTTGAAGATCGCCTTGCGACCGCACCGGCAGATGGTCTTCAGCTCCTCGACACTGTGCGCGACCTCGAGCAGGCGGCGGCTGCCTGCGAACGCCACCGTGCGGAAGTCGGTGCGAATGCCGTAGGCCAGCACCGGGACGTCGTCCATGAGCGCGATGCGCAGCAGGTCGTCGACCTGGTCGGACGAGAGGAACTGCGCCTCGTCGAGGAGCAGGGCGCTCACGTCGCGGCCGTGGTCTTCGATGACGCGCGAGCGGTGCTCCTGGAACCGGTCGAGCACGTTCGTGTCGGGTTCGAGCGTGAAGTCGACGTCGCGCGTGACGCCGAGGCGAGAGAGGATGCTCCGGTCGCCCTTCGTGTCGATAGCGGGCTTCGCGAGCAGCACGCGGTGTCCGCGCTCCTCGTAGTTGAACGCCGCCTGCAGCAGCGCCGTGGACTTGCCGGAGTTCATCGCCCCGTACCGGAAGTACAGCTTCGCCACTAGTCGAGGTACCCATCTTCCGCGGCACGGCGGATCAGTTCGGACTTGCGGCTCGCCGGGCGGCCGGCCCTGGCGTACTTCTCGCGCACGCGGCGGAGGTAGGTCTTCGCGGTCTCGTAGCCCACGCCCATGTGGTTCGCCACCTCGAGCGTCGAGAAGCCCTGCGTGTACAGCCGCAGCGCACGCTCCTCGGCGGCGCTCAGGTGGGCGGAATCATGCTCGTCGTGCGCGGGCGAGCCGTCGGCGCGCTGTTCGGCGCTCCTGGATCGCGACGGATGCCGCCGCAGCTTCTCACCCCGAGCGACACGACGCGCGAGCTCGACCAGCTCCTCGGCGGGCAGCGTCTTCGAGACGAAGCCCGCCGCACCGGCCGCGAGGCAGCGATCACGGGATGCCTCGTCGTCGAGCGCGCTCACGACGAGCACCTTCGCTCCGGCGGCCCGGCACGCGCGGATGCGGGACTCGATCGAGACGCTTTCGGGCAGCTGGAGGTCCATGAGCACGAGATCGACCGGGAACGCGGGGCTCCGGATGAGCTCCATCCACGTCGTCGCACGCACCACGACGGAGAAGTCGGGAGCGTGATCGCCGAACCACGTCGCGAGGCTGTCGACGATCAGGCCGTGGTCGTCGAGGAGCGCGAGGCGCACCAGGGGCGGCCCTGCGGACTCGGGCTGGACGACCGGGGTTGTGATCTCAGTCGGGCACATGGGTCACCTCCACGTTCACATTCTCGCCTGTCACGGTCACTTGTGGGCGCAAGGCGACCGCACGGGCCACCGCGGCGAAACGATCGAGCTCGCGTCGGGTCGGCGGCGAAGCGCCTTTCACGCCCCTGATCGCGATGCGGTGCCGTGGCGGATCGAGGGTCACGGCGACCTCGATGGCGGACGTGCGCCCCGACTCGGACAGCCACGACAGCAGGGCCGTGAGCGCAGAACGCTGTTCGTCGGCGAGCTCGTCGGCGGCACCCGCCGGGTCGTCGACGACCACGTCGACGGGGCGCGTCAGCTGCAGGTTCGCCGCGAGATCGTCGAGCCAGGTCGACTCGATACCCGCCTTCAGCGCGTGCCGCAGCGTCTCGGCGAGCTCTCGAGCGTGATCGGCGTCGGCGACCGAGATGCGATCGGCGGTCATGACACCCGCCAGGAACGGGAGCACCTCCCGTCCGAGCACCGAGACCCGGCTCTGCTGCACCGAGCGAGCGATTCCGGCGCGGAGATCGGCATCGCGCTGCAGGGCGGCACGATTCGCCTCGCGCTGCCACGCGAGCGTCTCGTCGACGATCGCGTAGGAGTACCCGGCGGATGCCGCGGACAGCGCCAGGACGGCGGCGGCGTTCACCGCGATGAGCGATCCGATGGGAGCGTCGACGTGGGTCGCCAGCGCCGATCCGACGACGAGCACCGACAGCACCGCCGCCGACAGCACGCCGGCGACCAGCAGCGACAGCCACGTGCAGTACGGGGCGACGGCGAGGATGAGGATGCCGATCACGAACGACCCGAAGTCATCGTAGATCGATCGGTTCGCGCCGATGGTGCTGATGTACTCGGCGACCGCCGCGGCCACCGCGAGCCCGACCACGAGCCAGAGCCGCTCGGTCGTGAAGGGCGCACGTCCCGGCGCCGCTGAGACGGCGGCGACGGTGCCGGCGGCTGCGACGAGCACGACCCCGATCACGGCGGCGATCGGGGAGCCGACCTCGTGCCAGTGGGCGATCGTCTGCACGATCGCGGTGCCGAGGGCGAGTGCCGCTCCGATCGTGACGATCCAGGCCGCCGTGATGCCGCCGATCGGATCGGCCTCCTGCTGGGTGAGTCGTATGCGGTTCATCGGCCGCCCTCGGGGACCGTCAGCACGACCGTCGTGCCGACGCCCTTCGTGGACCAGAGTCGAACCGTGCCGCCCTCCTGCTCGATGCGGGCGCGCACGGACGTGCGGAGACCGATCCGGTCTTCGGCCACCTCGCTCTCGTCGAACCCCACGCCGCTGTCCATGACGGCGACGGTGACCTCGCCGCCCGCGAGCCCGATCGCCAGCTCGGCCTCCGTCACGCCGGCATGCCGGGCGACGTTGATGATGCATTGCGCCACGGCCTGGTCGAGGGCTGTCGCGCGGCCCGGGCCGAGCACGCCGAGCACGGCGAGGTCACCGCTCACGTGCAGGTCGAGTCCGGCGTGCTCCGCGGCGGTGACGGTCTGCTCGAGCATCGGGACACCGTCGGCCGCGGCATCCGCCCCCGACCACCCCGACCATCCGCTGCGGGGTCCGGCTCCTCTGCGACCTCGCTCGTCAGCTGAGTTGGCGTGTTCGCTCGCCCAGTCGCGACCGACGATGAGGCCCAGGTCCTGTCGGATCCCGTCTCGCAACCGCTCGTCGACCGGCCCGGAGCCGGCGGCCGCGATGGCGACGAGATGGCTGAGAGCGGTGTCGTGGAGCCTCGCCGTGGCGCGCAGCTCGTAGTCGTGGCGGATGGCGAGCTCGCGAGTCTGCTGGCTCGCGCGGTGCAGGCCGGTCTCACGGCGTCGATCGGAGGAGCGGGTGACGCCGTCGTAGATGCGGACCACGAGGACGATGCCGAACGCCGTGACGGCGGCAGTATTGGCCGCCCACGCAGCGTCGGCGATCACCGCACCGAGGAATGTTGCCGCAAACCCCAGCCCGTAGCCGAGCGTTGCCCAGATGATCGCGATCGCGGAGCCGGTGCCCGCGCCACCGACGAGTACGAGCGCGACACTCGGGAGCGCGAGCAGCACGTTGTTCGTCGACTCGAACCCGTAGTCGGGGTTCATGACCAGCACGGTGGCGGCGAGTACGGCACCGGCGCCAGCGACGAGGTACAACACGGTGAAGGTCACGGAGTTGAAGCGCGCGACGAGCAGGAGCAGCAGGGCCATCGCGGTGCAGATCGCCGCCCCGGCCCATCCTGCCGAGTCGTCGGTCGTGACGGCGCCGATGAGGCCGATGAGCGCCCCGATGCCGAGGCACACCCAGGCGGCGCAGTGCCCGCCATGCGCGAGGGCGCGACTCATGGAGTCCCGCGCAAGGTGGCCCGGTAACCCCAGGGTCATCGTGCTTCCTCCGCTCGGGGGCCGCTGCGACGGGGGGTGCGCGGCGGCCTTGTCCCGGATTATCGCAGTTCGGCGCCGCTCGCGGCATCCGTCGAAAGTCGCAGCCCTCCTTCCGCCCGGATCGGCCCCCCTCCAACTTGGCGCAGGACCGCCTGCCTCGAACCGTGCCGGCCTTCCTAGAACAGGGCGGACGGATCGGATGGCGCTCCGAACGCATCGGGCAGGGGCGCGCTGCCCCTCTGGTTCGCCCGGGCACCCCTCGCTACGTCGAGCGCGGTCGAACGGACGCCGCCCGTCGCCGGGTCTTCACGGCCATGTTCGAGGCCGTGCGCCCTGATCAGCGGTCGGATGCGGTCGGCGAGCCAGCGGCGATACGCCTTGGGTGCGTACGTGTTGTTGCCGTAGTACATCGACCGGTACTTCGGTACCAGCTCGGGATGTTCCTGCTCCAGCCATTGCATGAACCACGCCTTGACACTCGGCTTGAGGTGCAGCGCAGTGTAGAGAACGCTCGTGGCCCCGGCGGCCTTCGCCTGCCGGAGCGCCTCATCGAGGTGAGCCCGCGTGTCGGTGAGGTACGGGAGGATCGGCATCAGGAAGACGCTGCAGTCGAGTCCGGCCTCGCGCACGGCCGTGACCGTGGCTAGGCGCGCCTTCGTGTTGGGCGTGCCAGGCTCGACGGATTGCTGCAGCTCGTGGTCGTACACCGCGATCGACATGGCGAGGTCGACCGGCACGAGCGTCGCGGCATCGGCGAGCTGCGGCAGGTCGCGGCGCAGCAGCGTGCCCTTCGTCAGGATGCTGAACGGGGTGCCGCTCGACGTCAGCGCGTCGATGATGCCGGGCATGAGGGCGTACCGGCCCTCGGCACGCTGGTACGGATCGGTGTTCGTGCCGAGCGCCACCGGCTCGTTTCGCCACGACGGCCGGGCGAGCTCGGTGCGCAGCACCTCGGCGACGTTCACCTTCACGATGATCTGCCGGTCGAAGTCGTCGCCGGCGTCGAGGTCGAGGTAGGTGTGCGTGGGGCGGGCGAAGCAGTAGACACATGCGTGCTGGCAGCCACGGAAGGGGTTGATGGTCCAGCCGAAGGGCATGGCCGACTGTCCGGGCACGCGGTTGAGCGCGGACTTCGCGAGCACCTCGTGGAACGTCACGCCGGCGAACTCGGGTGTCTGCACCGAGCGCACGAGGTTGTTGAGCTTCGCGAGCCCGGGCAGGGTGTTCGACTGCTCGACGCCGAGTTCCTGATCGCTCCACCGCATGTCGTTATTCGAACACACATTCGAATCTGAGACAAGTGGGGGCCGCGGCGAGCGTTCGTCGGCGCGTGGGAAGGCCTTCGTCGGCGCCCCCGGAAGCAGTGTCTCTCCGCGGAATCGGTCGACTTGTCGACAAGTGCACCGATCCTGCGGATGGACCGCTCCTACGGTGGGAGGGCGTCACCTGCGAAGGAAATCACGCCACCTGCGAATGGAACGCGTCACCCGCGAAGGGAACGGTCACCGGCGAAGGCAACGCCTCGCCGCGAAGGGACCGGGACACCCACGCCGGAAAGGCGGAAGCCCCGACGAGCGGCAGCGCGTCGGGGCATCCGGAACCTGAATGACTACCCCTGGAACGGCGTCGCCGAGATGATCTCGCCCTCGATGAGTCGACCAGTCGGCGATTCGTATGAGAAGCCGTCGCCGGCGTACTTGCCGATGATCGCCTCACCGAGCGGGGAGGTCGGCGAGTAGACGTCGAGGTCGGCTTCACCGGTGTCGACACCGGTGAGGCCTCGCTGCGCGAGGAGGAACGTCGTGGGCGAGGCATCGCCGCCGAACTGCACCACGATGGTCATGCCGGGCTCCACCAGGCCGTCGTCGGGCTTGTCGCCCACCTCGGCGCGACGGAGGATCGACTTCAGCTCGAGGATGCGCGCCTCCGTCTGGGGACTGGCCTCTCCGGGGCGTGCGGTGAGCTCGTCAAGCTCCGCCTTGAGGCGCTCGTAGGCGGCCTGCGTGAGCCAGAGTGTGTCGTGCGAAGACGTCGACATCAGGTCTCCTGTCGTACCGGGCAGCCCGTTCGGGCTCCCGGAAGATGAAACGTAAACCTTCAGCTTACCCGAGTGACAGTCAAGTGCACTGTCTGGGTCCCCTCACACGGGGCTGAACGTTGCGTCACAGCGGCACGGGATTCGCATCACCGCGACGTGGATGCGGGCGCAGGCATCTGCGCTCGCGTGGGTCGGGTGTGTGCGTGGTCGGGCTCTCGCTCCGGCGCGCCGACGACCCGGCCGGCTGCGAGCTCGATGGTCTCCCCCGTCCACCGCCGACGCAGCCACCGGTCATGGCTGGCGATCACGACGGCACCCGGATACGTCCCGAGCGCCTCCTCGAGATCGGTCGCCAGGTCCAGCGACAGGTGGTTCGTCGGCTCGTCGAGGAGGAACACGTGCGGCGGTCGCGCGATGACGAGCGCGAGCGCCAACCGACGTTGCTGTCCCACCGAGAGCGCGCCGATCGGGCGCGACTCGTCGCGCCGCGAGATCAGCCCGAGGCTCGACAGCGGCACCTGCTCGGCTCGCCCCTCGCCGAGGACGAGCTCGTACAACCGTCGCGGCGAGACATCCGGATCCGCGAAGCGCACATCCTGCTCGAGCAGTTGCACGCGCAGGCCCCTGCGCCGATGCACGGCGCCACGATCCACGGCGGTCGTGCGCGCCAGGACGCCGAGGAGCGTCGACTTGCCCGCCCCGTTCGCGCCCGTCACGAGCAGACGAGTGCGCGGCGCCACGCGCAACGCGTCGAGGTCGAGGCGGCCGGCGACCGCGACATCCGTCACCTTCAGCAGCAGGCCGGATGCCTCGACGAGCGCGTGCGAC
>DASUVU010000192.1:0-3295 GCA_036378815.1 Agromyces sp.
GTTCCGCATCCACCAGGCGTACGACATCGCCGCTTCGCTGACGTACTACGCGGTGCTGGCTATCTTCCCGACGGTGCTCGCGGCGCTCGCCCTCCTCGGCATCTTCGGGAGTGCGGAGTCGGTCGCGAACGACGTGCTGCGGGTGATCGAGGACTTCGGGGGGTCATCGGTCATCGATCCCCTCAGCGAGCCGATCCAGCAGCTGCTGGACGCATCGCACGCGGCGACGGCCTTCATCGTCGGGCTGGTGGCCGCGCTCTGGGCCACGTCGGGGTACGTCGGCACCTTCGGCCGCGGCATGAACCGCATCTACGAGGTCGAGGAGGGACGCCCGTTCTGGGAGATGCGCCCCGCGATGCTCGGTGTCGCGGCGGTGGTGCTCGTGCTCGCCACGCTGGTCGGGTTCGCGATCATCCTCACCGGTCCGATCGCGGAGTCGGCCGCGCGGGTGCTCGGCCTCGACGAGGGCGTCGTCTTCTGGTGGGATCTCGGCAAGCTGCCCCTGATCGTGGGCATCGCGCTGTTCCTGATCGTGCTGCTCTACTGGGCCGCTCCGAACGTGAAACGACGCAATCTCCGCTGGTTCAGCGTGGGCGCGTGCGCAGCCCTGTTCACGTGGATGGTGTCGACGGCCCTCTTCGGGGCCTACGCACTCGGCTTCGGACCGTACGAACGCCTGTACGGGGCACTCGGCGCAGCAGTCGCATTCCTGCTGTGGATCTGGCTGTCGAACCTCGCCCTGGTGTTCGGCGCCGTGCTCGACACCGAGGTCGAGCGCGCCCGGCAGTTGCGCGCCGGCGTACCCGCCGAGGAGCGGGTGCAGCTGCCGCTCCGCGACGATCGACTCATCGTGAAGAACCTCGAACAGCGGGCCCGCGACTTCCGCGCGTCGGCCGCGATGCGCGAGCCGTCCGCCGTCGACGGCATCGCGGCATCCGCCGACGTCGACGAATCCGCGCGCGGCTGACCCCGGCGCCCCCTACGCCGGTACGACCGCCGAATCGCTCCGTGGAGGGATGCCGCGCCGCAACCCTCGTGACAGGCTGCTGCCACTATGGACGACACCCGGCACTCGACCGAACCGCCGCTGCCACCGGCGCCACCCACCCCGACCGCGCCGCCCGCCGCCGCCGATGCGCCCTCGACCCCGGCCGCGCGGCCGTCGTTCCTGCGCGCCCTCGCGGGTGGAACGAACCTCGGCGGTGCGCTCGCCGACGAGCGCAGCTTCCGCGCGTGGATGTGG
The DNA here is from genome assembly GCA_036378815.1 of Agromyces sp. Lineage (GTDB taxonomy): Bacteria > Actinomycetota > Actinomycetes > Actinomycetales > Microbacteriaceae > Agromyces. Next base: position 1,244 of record DASUVU010000192.1, read on the forward strand.
GTCGGCACGATCGCCTTCGCCGTCGTGCTCTTCGTGGTCGCGGTGCCGATCACGGCGACGTTGTACGACGTGCACCTGCTCGCGGTGTTCGCCACCAGCCTGGCGATGGCCGGCGCGCTGCCGCTCGCCGTGCGCTTCCCGTGGGTGGCCGCTGGACTCGCGACCGCCGGCATCCTCGTGTTCGCGTTGCTCTCGGCCGGGTCGGACGGAGCGCCGTGGCCCTGGCCGGTGACGACCATCATCGGGCAGTTCGCCCTGCTCATCGTGCTCGGACTCATGCGCGTCACGTGGATCGGCATGCTCGCCGTCTGGCTCGCGGGCGTCATTGTCACCACTCCCTTCGCGTTCGTCGACATCGCTGCGACCGCGAACCAGATCACGGCCGCCGCCGTCACCGCGATCGCCGTGCCGATCGCCCTGCTCATCACCCAGCGCCGCCAGATCGGCGCCGAGCTGTTCCGCGCCCGCGCCCACTCGGCGTCGGAGCAGCAGCGCCGCGTACTCGTCGAGGAGCGCAACCGTATCGCGCGCGAGCTCCACGACGTCGTCGCGCACGGACTCTCGATCATCCACGTGCAGGCGACGAGCGCGCCCTACCGCGTCGAGGGGCTGAACGACGGCGCGAAGGCCGAGTTCGCCGAGATCGCGGCATCCGCTCGGTCCGCGATGACCGAGATGCGCCAGCTCCTCGGCGTGCTCCGCAGCACGGATGCCGCCGCTGAGACGGCGCCGCAGCCCGGGCTCGGCGAGCTGCCCGCGCTCGCGGCATCCGTCGAGCGCGCCGGCGTGCCCGTGACGCTCGAGCTCGGCGCGCGCCTGCCCGAGTCGGGCCTCGCGGCGACCTCCGCCTACCGCATCGTGCAGGAGGCGCTGAGCAACGTCGTGCGCCATGCGCCCGGAGCGCCGACCAGGGTTTCGGTCGAGGTGCTCGCCGGCGACCTCGTCGTGTCGGTCGAGAACGAGCCTGCGACGGATGTCCCGGGGCCCGAGGCGAAGGGTGGCGGACACGGTCTCGTGGGAATCGGCGAGCGCGCCGCCCTGCTCGGAGGGCGCGCCGAGTACGGCGCCGTGCCCGGCGGGGGCTACCGTGTTCTCGCGACCCTGCCGCTCGGGACGGACGGAGGAACGGCGTGACGATCTCGGTGCTCATCGCCGACGACCAGGCGATGGTGCGCGCCGGATTCGCCGCGGTACTCGCCGCGCAGCCGGGGATCGAGGTGGTGGGGCAGGCCTCCGACGGTGTCGAGGCCGTCGCGCTGGCGCACGAGTTGCGACCCGACGTGGTCGTCATGGATGTACGGATGCCGCATCGGAACGGCATCGAGGCGACGCGTGCGCTGCAGACGCCGCCGCGCAGCTCCGACTACGTGCCCCGGGTGCTCATGCTCACGACCTTCGACATCGACGAGTACGTGTACGAGGCGCTGCGCGCGGGCGCGAGCGGGTTCCTGTTGAAGGACGCGACGCCCGAGGAGCTCGTCGCGGCCGTGCGCATCGTCGCCGGCGGAGATGCGCTGCTCGCCCCGAGCGTGACCCGGCGCCTCATCGAGGACTTCGCCCGCTCGGCGCCCGCGCCGAAGCCCCAGACGAACCGGCTCTCCGATCTCACCGAGCGGGAGCGCGAGGTGCTCACCCTGATCGGCCGCGGAATGTCGAACTCCGAGATCGCCGCGGAGCTCTTCATCGCCGAGCAGACCGTGAAGACGCACGTGTCGAAGATCCTGCAGAAGCTCGGCCTGCGCGACCGCGTGCACGCCGTGGTGCTGGCCTACGACACGGGCCTCGTGCAACCCGGCTCGTAGGCGTCTCTGCGGGCCGAGGCCCATACCCCGGTACGGGGCGAGAACGGCTCCGGAGAGTGATGCGACGGCGCGAACCCCGTTCGTACCGTGCGGACATGGCTACAACACACCAGCTCGAACGCCCGGCCACGGCATCCGCTCGGCCTCGCACCGGAGTCGCTCGCGACACGAGCGTCGACGCCATCCGAATCCTGCTGCTCGTCGTGGTGTTCGCGCTGCACGCCATGATGTGCGGCGTCAGCATGGGCGC
>DASUVU010000193.1:0-2903 GCA_036378815.1 Agromyces sp.
AATACGATTTCACCGCCGAGATGGAGGACGACCTCGACCACATCGCCGCGGGCGAGGCCGACCGGGTCGACTGGCTCTCGAGCTTCTACTTCGGCTCCGATCGCCACCGCGGCCTTCGTCAGGTCGTCGACAACCTCGGCGAGATCGACGCGCGCGAGATCAACTCGGTCGCGGTCGCGCCCGGGATCACCCTCCGCATCGGCAAGTACGGCCCGTATCTCGAGACCGCCGATCCCGATGCCGCGCCCGACGCGCCGCCTCGCCGAGTGAACCTCCCGCTGGACCTGGCTCCCGACGAGCTCACGGCGGAGAAGGCCCGCGAGCTCATCGAGGCCCCGGTGCAGGGCGATCGGGTGCTCGGCGAGAACCCGGCGAACGGCAAGCAGGTGGTCCTGAAGGACGGCAGGTTCGGCCCGTACGTCACCGAGGTCGAGCCCGAGGCGGCCGAGGCGGCGCCCTCGACGGATTCTGATGCCGAAGTCGACCCGGCCACCGGCGAGGTCGTCGAGGTGCCCAAGCCGAAGCGCGCTGCGAAGAAGGCCGCCGCGCCGAAGCCGCGCACAGCATCCCTCTTCAAGAGCATGCAGCCCGAGGAGATCGACCTCGAGACGGCACTGAAGCTGCTCGACCTGCCTCGCGTCGTCGGCCTCGACCCCGAGTCGGGCGATGAGATCACCGCGCAGAACGGGCGGTACGGCCCCTACCTCAAGAAGGGCGCCGAAACCCGCACGCTCCCCAGTGAGGACGCCATCTTCGAGATCGACCTGGCCGGCGCGCTCGAGCTGCTGGCGCAGCCGAAGTACGGGGCGCGTCGAGCGTCGAGCGCGCTCAAGGAGTTCGACAACGACCCGGTGAGCGGCAAGCCGATCAAGGTGAAGGACGGTCGGTTCGGCCCGTACGTCACCGACGGCACCACGAACGCGACCATCCCGCGTGCCGAGTCCGTCGAGGACATCACCTTCGAGCGCGCGGTCGAGTTGCTGCAGATCAAGCGCGACAAGGGACCGGCGCCGAAGGCCAAGCGCACGACGACGCGCGGGGCGACCGCGAAGAAGGCTCCCGCCAAGAGGGCGTCGGCGAAGAAGAGCACGGCGTGAGTCGCGGCGTCTTCATCACCCTCGAGGGTGGTGACGGCTCGGGCAAGTCGACGCAGGCCGAGCTCCTTCGCGAGTGGCTCGCCCTGCAGGGGCGGTCGGTGGTGCGCACCCGCGAACCCGGCGGCACCGAGGTCGGTGTCGAGGTGCGCGAGATCGTGCTCCACCACCGGGGCGACATCACGCCTCGCGCCGAGGCCCTGCTCTACGCCGCCGACCGTGCACACCACATCGCCACGGTCGTTCGTCCCGCGCTCGACCGTGGCGACGTCGTCATCCAGGATCGCTACATCGACTCCTCGGTCGCGTACCAGGGCGCCGGACGCGTGCTCGATCCCGAGGCAGTGCGAGGCATCTCGGAGTGGGCGACCGAGGGCCTCGTCCCCGACCTCACGATCCTGCTCGACATCGACGCGGATGCCGCGCGCGGCCGCCTCGACGCCGCGCGAACCCGGTACGACCGGCTCGAGGCCGAGGCATCCGCGTTCCACGATCGCGTTCGCGACGCCTACCTCGCGATCGCGGACGCCGAGCCCGGGCGTTTCCTCGTCATCGACGCCGCCCTGCCGACGGTCGACATCGCGGCCGCGATCAGCAAGCGCGTCGCACCGCTGCTCTGACGTGTCCACGACGTTGCTGAGCGGTGGTCCCCGAGCGTTTCGAGGGAGTTCCCTGAGCTCGTCGAAGGGGTTCGTCGGGGGAGATGGAACTCACAGACCGTCGTCGGGGGCGGAAGGTAGCGTGATCGCGTGAGTGTGTGGACGGAGCTGACCGGGCAGGAGCAGGCGATCGCCGTGTTCCGCGCGGCGGCCCAGGGCGCCGTCGCCGCGGAGGGCGTGGGCGATGCGGCATCCCGGCAGGCTCGGGGCAGCGCCGGTCAGCAGATGACGCACTCGTGGCTCATCACCGGACCGCCCGGATCGGGTCGCTCGAACCTGGCCTACGCGTTCGCCACCGCGCTCATCGCGGGGACGCCCGATGGCGACGACGCCACGCGCATCCAGGTCGAGGCGCGAAGCCATCCCGACCTGCACGTGCTCGCGACCGAGGGCGTGATCATCAAGCGCGACGACGTGCGTGAGATCGTGCGGCGATCGCACTACTCGCCGTCGGTCGGCCGGCACCGGGTGATCATCGTCGAAGACGCCGATCGCATGACCGAGCAGACGTCGAACTTCCTGCTGAAGGAGCTCGAGGAACCGCCCGAGCGCACCGTGTGGATCCTCTGCGCACCGAGCGAGGCCGACCTGATTCCCACGATCCGGTCGCGCGTGCGCCCAGTGCGCCTGCAGATGCCGACCGTCGCCGACGTGGCTGCGCTGCTGGTGCGGCGCGACGGCGTCGAGCCCGAACTCGCCGAGCGCTCCGCCCGAGAGGCGCAGTGCCACATCGGCATGGCCCACCGCCTGGCGACGAGTGCCGAGGCACGCCAGCGCCGCGCCGAGACATTGCAGCTCGCCCTCGCAGTCCGGTCGGCGGCGACCGCGGTGAAGACCGCCGCTCGGTTCCTCGAGATCGCCGGCGACGACGCCAAGGCGATCACCGAGCTGCGCGACGCCGAGGAGCGGGCGCACGCGCTGCACTCGCTCGGCCTCGCTCCGGGCCAAGCGGTGCCGGCCGCGCTGCGTCCGCAGCTGAAGGCACTCGAAGACGACCAGAAGCGCCGCGCCACCCGCAGCCTGCGCGATGGCATCGACCGCATCCTCGTCGACCTCACCTCGCTGTACCGCGACGTGCGGCTCCTCCCGCTCGACGCGCGCGTCGACCTCGTCAACCGCGAGCTGGCCGACGACCTGCGACGGGCCGCGG